>NZ_JACJEU010000129.1:0-205 GCF_014164215.1 Shewanella sp. SG44-2 | reverse complement strand
AGATTTGGTCAGCAAAATACCACGACCCGCATTTGGGCAACGAAAGGAACCCGACCACGAGCGGTAAGGCAACAACAGTTCGAATCAGCATATTTATATGGTGCGGTGTGTCCTGCAACGGGCACGACAGAGGCTATTATTGCCCCGCATGCCAACAGTGAATATATGTGGGAGCATTTAACATTAATTTCAGAGGCTACCGAAT
>NZ_JACJEU010000128.1:0-206 GCF_014164215.1 Shewanella sp. SG44-2 | reverse complement strand
GATGTCACCGCGCAAGTGATTGATATCGCCGGTAACCCATCTGCAACCGCAACAGATACACAACCTGTTGATGCCACCATGGCACCTGCACCCACCGTTGAGTTCAGCGGCATGGGCACTGATGGCGTGTTCAACAGCGATGAGATCGGCAGCGACGGCACTGTGACCGCGACCGTGACGCTAGCGACTGGCACCCAAGTTGGCGA
>NZ_JACJEU010000127.1:0-212 GCF_014164215.1 Shewanella sp. SG44-2 | reverse complement strand
GCCATATATGGACGCTCCCGGTGAGTCAAGATAATACTCTGCTTACCCAAAGCTTTTTGGCCTTAGTTTTCTATTCTATTGCTTCATACTTGTCATTGTTTTTGATGCGACTCATTTACCGCTAGAAGCGGTTGTACTGCCATATATACGGGCTTAACAGTCAAGCTGCGCCCCTAATGAAATCCGTACCACTGCGCCTATCAATTGAAACA
>NZ_JACJEU010000126.1:0-215 GCF_014164215.1 Shewanella sp. SG44-2 | reverse complement strand
TCACCCGTCCGCCGCTCGTCACCTCAGGAGCAAGCTCCCTTGTGTTACCGCTCGACTTGCATGTGTTAGGCCTGCCGCCAGCGTTCAATCTGAGCCATGATCAAACTCTTCAATTAAAGTTTTTTGAAACCCGAAGGTTTCGGCTCAATGAATTCTGATTTCATTAATTAGACTCGGAAGAATCTAAATAATGTTTGTACATATTACTATGAACA
>NZ_JACJEU010000125.1:0-221 GCF_014164215.1 Shewanella sp. SG44-2 | reverse complement strand
ATATCAAACTCAGCCAACAATGCATCAATATCGTCATCCGCCTTTGTTTCTGCTGATTTTACTGATTCTTCAACAGCAACATCGTCCGATTCAGCTGGCATATCAAACTCAGCCAACAATGCATCAATATCGTCATCCGCCTTTGTTTCTGCTGATTTTACTGATTCTTCAACAGCAACATCGTCCGATTCAGCTGGCATATCAAACTCAGCCAACAATGC
>NZ_JACJEU010000124.1:0-221 GCF_014164215.1 Shewanella sp. SG44-2 | reverse complement strand
ATCTCATCGCTGTTGAACACGCCATCAGTGCCCATGCCGCTGAATTCTACAGTCGGTGCAGGTGCTGCCACATTGTCCACTGGCTGGTTGTCGGTGGCGGTTGCAGATGGGTTACCGGCGATATCAATCACTTGCGCGGTGACATCAACATCGGTCGCGCCTGCAGTGACAGGCACTTCAACGTCAAAGCCGTTGTCGAGCATGTCCTGAGTCACAGGGCC
>NZ_JACJEU010000123.1:0-222 GCF_014164215.1 Shewanella sp. SG44-2 | reverse complement strand
TATGCGCCTTTAGTTAGTACTATCAGCTTTCCAAATTGTTAAAGAACAACACTTAACCGGCAAGCGGTGTGTTTCACTCTACTTCCGAAGAAGTTAACAAGTAATCTGTGTGAACACTCACATGCATCTCTGCACTTTAGGTATTGAGTTAGTCGTATAGGTAAGGAGGTGATCCAGCCCCAGGTTCCCCTAGGGCTACCTTGTTACGACTTCACCCCAGTC
>NZ_JACJEU010000122.1:0-224 GCF_014164215.1 Shewanella sp. SG44-2 | reverse complement strand
GATGCCACCATGGCACCTGCACCCACCGTTGAGTTCAGCGGCATGGGCACTGATGGTATCTTCAACAGCGATGAGATCGGTACTGATGGCACTGTGACTGCCACCGTGACGCTAGCGACTGGCACCCAAGTTGGCGACACCTTGATTGTCACTGATGGCAACGGCAACACCCTATTTAACGGCCCTGTGACTCAGGACATGCTCGACAACGGCTTTGACGTTGA
>NZ_JACJEU010000121.1:0-227 GCF_014164215.1 Shewanella sp. SG44-2 | reverse complement strand
GTTGATGTCACCGCGCAAGTGATTGATATCGCCGGTAACCCATCTGCGACTGCTACCGACAACCAGCCTGTGGACAATGTCGCCGCACCTGCACCCACCGTTGAATTCAGCGGCATGGGCAGCGACGGTATCTTCAACAGCGATGAGATCGGCAGCGACGGCACTGTGACCGCGACCGTGACGCTAGCGACGGGCACCCAAGTTGGCGACACCTTGATTGTCACTGA
>NZ_JACJEU010000120.1:0-233 GCF_014164215.1 Shewanella sp. SG44-2 | reverse complement strand
GATGCCACCATGGCACCTGCACCCACCGTTGAGTTCAGCGGCATGGGCACTGATGGTATCTTCAACAGCGATGAGATCGGTACTGATGGCACTGTGACTGCCACCGTGACGCTAGCGACTGGCACTGAAGTTGGCGACACCTTGATTGTCACTGATGGCAACGGCAACACCCTATTTAACGGCCCTGTGACTCAGGACATGCTCGACAACGGCTTTGACGTTGAAGTCCCTGT
>NZ_JACJEU010000011.1:0-132693 GCF_014164215.1 Shewanella sp. SG44-2 | reverse complement strand
CAGTAATAGTTCACCAGTAATAGTTCACCAGTAATAGTTATAGCCGCTATGATGATTTAGATGCTTTTAAATTAATTTTAATTCGTATCAACCTGAACGAGTTGTGAAAATGAAAGGTTTTTATATGAGATTATTCATGCTTTTAAACTCTTAAACAATAACAAGTTAAATATAGAGCTGGTTTTGTTTTTGGTTTTTATTTTTTAATTAAAATAAAATCATATAAAGTTACCAGCAATAAAGATTGCATCTAATATTTTTAACATCAGCAAAGAACTTTAATCGCTAATCCACCCAAAGAGGTTTCTCTATATTTAGAGTTCATATCCTTACCTGTTTCCATCATTGTTTCGATGACTTTATCAAGAGACACGAGAGGATCAGAAGAACGACGCAATGCCATACGTGCAGAGTTAATCGCTTTTACTGCGTTAATTCCATTACGTTCAATGCAAGGTATTTGCACTCTTCCAGATACTGGGTCGCAAGTCAGTCCCAGGTTGTGTTCCATACCAATTTCTGCAGCGATACATACTTGTTCAGGACTACCACCCAATAACTCAACAAGCCCAGCAGCAGCCATTGAACAGGCAACTCCAACCTCTCCTTGGCAGCCAACTTCCGCTCCTGAAATGGAAGCATTCTGTTTAAATAACCCACCAATAGCCCCAGATGCCGCCAGAAAACGCATATAGTCTTTCTCGGTAACTCTATGGATAAACTTGTCGTAATAAGCAATTACTGCTGGGACAATACCGCAAGCCCCATTAGTAGGTGCTGTGACAACTCGGCCTCCAGATGCATTTTCTTCGCTCACTGCAAAAGCAAACATATTGACCCAATCAATAACAGCCATAGGGTCATTAGATGTAGATTCAGAAGCCACAAGTTGTTGGCAAAGCGCAGCAGCACGACGAGGGATCCGCATTGGTCCTGGTAGTACCCCTTGGGTATTCATACCGCGATCCATAGATTCACGCATCGTTTTCCAGATATGAGTAAACTGAGCTTGAATATTACCGTCTGGGCGCAGCGATTTTTCATTCTCTAACACTAAAGAGCTAATCGATAATCCTTCAGTTTTACAATGTTTAATCAATTCTTCAGCTGTAGAATATTCATAAGGAACTTTTACTAACTGTTCCTCCTGTTTGCCGAAATTTTCTTCATCAACAATGAATCCGCCTCCGATAGAATAGTAAGTCTTGGAGAGCACTTTCTCGTTTTCTATCCATGCGTGGATTTGCATGCCATTTTCATGCAGTTTCAAATTTGTATTATGGAAGTGGATGCTTTTATTATAAGGGAAGGACACCGTATGACAGTGCATGCCTACAGGAAGCCTTTCACTTTTCTCCAGCCGTGCAATAAAACTGGGGATACTTTCGATATCGACATCTTCCGGTAGATTACCCGCTAGACCCATAATAATGGCTATATCTGTGTTGTGACCCTTTCCTGTGAGTGACAGTGCGCCATATAAATCAACAGTAATTCTAGTGATTTCTCGAAGCTTGCCTTTCGAACGTAACTCATCGATAAACTCTTTTCCTGCTTTCATTGGTCCGCCGGTATGAGAGCTTGAAGGTCCAATACCCACTTTATAAATATCGAAAACACTAATCATATTGATTCCTTTGCAAAAGCTTCTATACCTAGAAGCTTTTGTCATAGTTTATGAATGGATAGAGCTGTTAAAATATGTCGTAAAGAACAGAGCTGATAGCAGCTAAGCCGCATATAACCGTAAAAATTTGAACAGGAAGTGATGT
The DNA here is from genome assembly GCF_014164215.1 of Shewanella sp. SG44-2. Taxonomy (NCBI): domain Bacteria; kingdom Pseudomonadati; phylum Pseudomonadota; class Gammaproteobacteria; order Alteromonadales; family Shewanellaceae; genus Shewanella; species Shewanella sp. SG44-2. The sequence goes on along the minus strand of NZ_JACJEU010000011.1, from coordinate 130,921 downwards.
TTTATACTTAGCCATTGCAGGAACTTTATGCATCGCAAAAACGGGCATTAAAAATAGAATCGCAGCAATCATTGGAGCGCCCACTGCCTCAATCATGCCTAAAATACTTGGGTTAACGATAGCAACCACCCATGTAGACAGCACAATGAAAGCAAGTGATGCTTTTTCAATGATATTTACTGAAGCAGTCGTCCGGCACTTAATAACCCCAACCAGACCTTCGTGCGCACCAAGGAAGTGGCCAAAATAACTGGAGGTAATTGCTGTAAACGCCACAATAGGACCCATTAGAGAAATCATTGGAGATTCATGTTCATTGGCCAGGTAAGACAGGATAGAAATATTTTGTTCTTTAGCTAATAGTAGCTGTTCCGGTGACAAAGATAGCACCACTGAAAATACAAAGAACATAACAAATCCCATCAACATCAACGCAGCACCACCTGTAATAGCGTCAGTTTTTTCTACTGCATTTTGGCCATACTTCCGACGTTGCTCTTTCGTGAACTGACTGATGATAGGGCTATGATTAAACGAAAAGACAATAAGAGGAATCGATAGCCAAATAATCGATGGCATAGATGACCATTCAGGCGAGACTTCCATCATCGAAGTATTCCAGTCTGGGATTAGATAAATCGATAGTGCCAGCAACAGAAACACTAATGGATAAACTAGAATAGAAGTGACTTTCAGCATAAGTTCTCTACCAAAAACGACACCGCCCGTCATTGCTAGAATCAATCCTCCAGATAATATCCAGCGTGGAATTGAAGCTATACCCATCTGGTTTACCATAAAGGAATCTACGGTATTAGTGATCCCCACCCCGTAAATTAGAACGATAGGAAAGATAGCAAAAAAATAGGCAAAGGAAATCAGGTTGGCACCTGTTTTACCAAAGTGTTCCTCAACTGTGTCGGTAATATTCGATTCAGGTTTCGTTGACGATAACACAAACCGAGCCAGAGACTTATGGGCGAACCATGTCATAGGAGCTGCAATTAAAGCTAAAATAACGAGAGGCCAAAAACCACCTGCTCCAGCTTTAATAGGAAGAAAAAGAACTCCCGCACCCACAGCCGTGCCGAAAAGAGAAAGGCACCAAGTAAAATCTTGATAGTTAAATCGACTCTGATCTACAGGTAAGAAGGAGTCATTTGTTAATGTTCTTGAGCTCATATTAATACACTCACTATATTGATAATAATTGATTCGACAACGGTTCTGTCTCAGATTTACCCATAGGAACTGAATCATATGGCTCTTGTTCTGCAAATATTACGGAATCCCGTTCAGTTCAGAATAATGTGCTCTGAATCAACTATCTTTGCATGCCAGTTCAATGTGTAACTTCTAATTTCATTACCACTTTTTGTTACGTTCTAAACTCGCGAATATACTTATAAATAGCATGACGAGTTATTCCTAGCCGTTCTGCAACCGTGTTTGTTGCCTCTTTAAGTTCGAAAATTCCGTTTTCAAACAGCAGTTTGGTTATGGCTTTATTTTTCCCTTTCAAGTTGATTTTTTCGTCGTTTTCAACTTGAATAATTGCATTCTCAAGCGCTTTTTCAATTAATTCACTTGGAGATGAACTAAAGTTCTCATTAACACCGATTGAAGCGCTTGCCGTCTCGGGCATTAATGTTTTAATGATTTCGGTAAATGGGTAGGATAAGTTGGCATTAACACAAAATAATCCTATTGGTTTTTCATTCTCCCCAGCGAGTACACATGTTGTAGATTTCAGTAAAGATCCGTCTTTGATTCTAGTGAAATAGCTTTTGGGTGTCGCATCTCCTGTTTTCTCAAAAGCGCGAAGCATTTTCAGACCCATATCGGTAATCGGTGAACCCACGGTTCGGCCGGTATGATGTCCGTTGACAATTTTAACGACGGAATGCTCGAAGCTTTCGAATGAATGGACCACCACTTCACAATGAGGCCCTATAAATTCCGCTACGGTTTCTGCCAAGCGGAAATTGGATTTCATAAATTCTTTGTCTTTATCTGTAAACACAATATTGAATGATTTGTATGCGTTCATAGTCATGTAAATACCACTAAAGTTAACTAAAATTGGTCTTAATTGACCATTTATATACTTTTAATGCAATTAATCGTTCGAGCTGATAAGACGTATAAGACAATAATGGTCAGATTGAGTCAATAAGATAGTTACATATAGTTAATTTTTGTGAGGTGTATTGCTATTTTTATGTGTGTAACGCTTTTTTTAGTTACATCTAGTTGACTTTAGCTTGGTGTACATAAAAATATTAACTCGAAAGAATACGGTGATATAAAGTTAAAAAAATTTAACAGACTTGATCTTGACCAATACCGAGCCTAAGACAGACGAAAGTGATCAAGCAAACCCTGGAAGGCTATTTCTATCGATTTTATTGAGCGGATAAATTTTGATCAGATTTATTGTGAATCTACATCTCTTTAGAGGAACAACAATCAAGTGCCGTTATTGGGAGTAAGTCGTTGTTTAAGGTGTGTGTAATCTCACCTGTTTGGGCTAAATTACCTTAAACCTTATTTAGTTAACTGTTATGCTTGCAAAAGTATCCTTGTTTTTGAGAGTCCGATGGATAAATCTGCTTTTTTAGATGCGATGAATATTACTCGCTGGCTCAGTGCCGATAAACCGTTAAAGCCTTACTTAGTGTTGCATGATCTCGATGCCGACTTATCTGATCAAATGTTTATTCATGATGTACTGCGTTTATTAAACGTTGATATTGATCAGTGCGAGTTTGATTGTGAAATGATCAAAGGGCCGCAGGTGATATGGGATATGCGTAAGACAAAAGTTCGTCCTCGCGTTGCTTGGGTTGTAAGTGCGCCGCTAACAGACCTTCATGCTTTGGCTGATGAAAAACGCCATTTATGGCAGCAAATATCTCAACATTTAGATAAAATCCAGCAATTAAGTAAGGGCGAGACCAATGAGCAACATTGATAGTCACTTTATTGTGCCCCTTGGCGTTGAGCATGTAACTGTAATGGCTAAGATTGAAAACCAAGCTCACACTCATCCTTGGTCCGAAACAGGCTTAAAAGAGTGTTTCGGGCCTTTATATCGAGTATTGGGTATTAAGCTGCAAGATGGTTTGTTGGGTTTTGCGATAGTACAGCAAATTATAGATGAGGCGACGTTACTCGATATTTGTGTGGCACCAGATAAACAAGGCTCAGGGTTTGGCTCGTTATTAATGCAGCAATTGATTGATGATGCGAAAGATGCGGGTGCAGTTGTGCTGATGTTAGAAGTTCGTCAGTCAAATGAGGCTGCAAAATATTTATATGAGAAAGTTGGTTTTATTGAGTCAGGCAGGCGTAAAAATTATTACCCTACAGATGATGGTTATGAAGATGCCATTTTAATGGATTTAGCATTGAGTTAATTTTTTGCGTGATTCAATTGAATACAAAAAAACAGCGCTAATTGAGCGCTGTTTTTTATTTGGGAGAAGTAAGATTACTTAACTTCTTTACCTTGAGCTTGTAAGTCTGCGTGGTAGCTTGAGCGAACAAGTGGGCCACAGGCTGCATGTGTGAAACCAAGTTCATCAGCTAACGCTTTCAACTCATCAAATTCTGCTGGTGGAACATAACGTTCAACGGGTAGATGAAATTTAGACGGTTGTAAGTATTGGCCAAGCGTGAGCATTTCTACGTTGTGAGCGCGTAAATCTCGTAATACTTCGGCTATCTCTTCGTTGGTTTCACCTAAACCCATCATTAAACCAGACTTAGTCGGAATAGTTGGATGACGCTCTTTAAAGCGTTTAAGTAGGTCTAATGACCACTGATAGTTAGCGCCTGGACGTGCTTTGCGGTAATGAGCAGGAGCCGTTTCAAGATTATGATTAAATACATCAGGAGGCTCGGTCGCTAAAATATCTAATGCGGCATCGATACGACCACGGAAATCAGGAACAAGAGTTTCAATCTTGATTTCAGGGTTTAATAAACGAATTTCGCGAATACAGTCCGCAAAGTGCTGTGCACCACCATCCCGTAAATCATCACGGTCAACAGAAGTGATCACCACATATTTTAACTTCATGTCTTTAATCGTTTGGGCTAGTTTTTTAGGCTCGTCAGCATCAGCTTTTAGCGGACGACCATGGGCCACATCACAAAAAGGGCAACGACGGGTACAGATTGCACCTAAGATCATAAAGGTTGCTGTGCCGTGGTTAAAGCATTCTGCTAAGTTAGGGCAAGATGCTTCTTCACAAACTGAGTGCAATCCGTTTTTACGTAACGCCGCTTTTATCTCGAGAATACGTTGATTTGAAGAGGGTAATTTTACTCGTAACCAATCCGGTTTACGCAGCATAGTTTCGCGCTCTGATGGCACGACTTTTACAGGAATTCGTGCGACTTTATCGGCATCACGTAATTTGACACCTGGTTGTAATCTTTCAGGCCTATTCATTATTCTGCTAATCCTTGATGATGTACAAGTTGTTGATAGCCCATAATTTGGCTAAAGGTTTGGATTAATTTATCGCCAGCTTCAAGCACAGTTTGTGGACCACCTAATGCTTTACATTGCACCATTTCTAAACCAGCATATCCGCAAGGATTGATACGCTGAAACGGGGCTAAGTCCATATCGACATTTAATGCTAAGCCGTGAAAAGAGCAGCCTTTACGGATGCGTAACCCTAAAGAGGCAATTTTTTGTTCTGTGACATAAACACCAGGAGCGTCGGCTTTTGCGTAAGCATTAATAGCGTAATAAGCGAGCATATCAATAATACTTTGCTCAATATTGTTCACTAACTGTCTAACACCTAGTTTATTACGTTTGATGTCAATAAGTGGATAAACCACTAATTGTCCTGGACCGTGGTAAGTAACTTGGCCACCGCGATCGACTTGAATAACTGGAATATCACCAGGGTTGAGTATGTGCTCGCTTTTACCTGCTTGGCCCTGGGTAAATACTGGTGGATGCTCAACAATCCAAAGTTCATCTTGGCTGTCGCTATCACGAGTGTCAGTATATTCCTGCATTGCATGCCATGTCGATTCATAGTCTTGCATACCAAGATGGCGGATGTGCAGTGTTTGTGCTTGCAAGGGCAACGTCTCCCCCAGATAAATGGTGTGTGTCCATCGAGTCAATGGTTTAATTCTTGAGTATTATACTCAAGTTTATGAGTAAAGAAGACTCTTTGGGCTCTTACAGTACGCGTTTTACACCTTCAATTGCGGCAAGATCAATATACGCTTTTTCAATATGTTCTTTGCTGGTAACTGTAATACGGATGGTCACTGAATAGTAACTGCCTTTACTTGATGCCTTCACGCTTGGAACATAATCACCGGGAGCAAGTTGTTGCGCTACAGCAACAACACGATCGGCTAGGGTATCGTCAGCATCACCAATCACTTTGAAAGGGCACGAATTAGGAAATTCCATCACTTGGTCAAACGTTGTATTTAACATTAACTTACTCGATTCTGTTTTGGTGTTACTAATATGGTGGCAATTATACCCGATTCAAGCCCAGTAGATCTTAAAAAATTAAAGCCGCTGATTAGGCGGCTTTAATTAGTTGATTCACTAATGGATTCATGAATAGATCATGTAAATCTGTTTAATTACTCAAACCAACTGGCAAACATTTGCTTAAAATAATCCATTAACTTGCTGAATAAGCCGCCTTCTTGAACTTCATTCAATGTTACTAGCGGGAACTGAGCAATGTCTTTTCCATCAAGCTGGAAAAAGACACGACCAACTGTTTCGCCTTTAGCAAGTGGGGCAGTTAGTGGCTTTGTTAACTCAAAGTTAGCCTGTAAATCTTTTGCTTTACCACGGCTAATAGTAATAGGGGTGTCGGTCATAACACCGAGATCAACTGTTTCTCTATCGCCATACCAAATTTGTTGAGTTACGAAGGTATCGCCAGCTTTGTATGGTGTAATAGTTTCGAAAAAACGGAAACCATAGTTGAGTAGTTTCTTACTCTCAGCTTTACGTGCAGATTCACTCGATGTGCCCATCACAACGCTAATAAGACGCATGCCTTCGCTGGTGCCTGAAGATACTAGGTTGTAGCCTGCACCTGATGTATGGCCAGTTTTAATACCATCAACGTTTAAGCTTTTATCCCATAACAAGCCATTACGGTTATATTGCTTAATGCCGTTATAGGTAAAAGACTTCTCTGAATACACTTTATATTCTTCAGGTACATCACGGATCAGCGCTGCACCTAAAATGGCCATATCATAAGCTGTCGTTTTATGATTTTCTGAGTCTAAACCATGAGAGTTTTCAAAGTAGCTATCCTTCATGCCTAATTGCTTGGCCCATGAATTCATTAAATCAACGAATGCACCTTCTGTACCAGCAATGTGTTCAGCCATAGCAACACAAGCATCATTACCCGATTGGATAATAATACCGCGGTTTAAGTCGTGTACTTTGACGGTTTTACCCACTTCAATGAACATTTTAGATGAGTCAGGGAAATTCTTTGCCCACGCGTTCTTGGTAATGGCTACATCATCATCTAATGAAATATTACCGACACGGATTTCATGGCCAATAACATAACTGGTCATCATTTTTGTCAGACTTGCTGGGTTTAAACTTTCGTAGGCATTTTCTTCAGCAATGACTCTGCCAGAATTATAATCCATTAGCACGTAAGCTTTAGCGGCAACACTCGGCGCATCAGGTGTCACCATAGGTGCGCGATTGGGTGTAGGACGTATATCTGGTTGTGGCGTTGCTGCGAGTGAAGAAAAACAGACAACTGATGCAAAGAGCATCGTTGTTAATTGAGCGGTTTTGGAAGTCATCATGAAGTTAGCACGTCTCTAGTTAGTCGAAGAAAAGACAAAGATCGATTGGTATAATTTTTCGATTATACATTAGTAGGCAGTCATTTCGCATTAAGGTTCATTCATCCAATGTAAATGAACCTTAATGTTACTCTTTATCACCAGTATTATGGCTTACGGTACGATAAAGCTTTGCGGATAACCATCAATTTGCACACGATCGAGCAACTTATTAGTTAGATGAATTTGTCTGATCGGGCCCAACTGCAATCTGTGCATGCCATTTATCGATGTCACGCGAGAATTCACGGCATATTTGGTTTCTAACTGCTTAGCCAACATATTTATACGCAGTTTATCTTGAGACGCTGCAACTTGAATAAAGTGATTGTCATCATCTTTTAAATCGCTTATTACTCGCTCTTCTGGTGAGGGAATATAAACGGTTTCAATGGCGACTTTTGCGGTTCCTCTGGCCAGCATGCCTAAGTGGTAAGCAGCAGCATAAGATAGATCAATCACTCGACCATGATGAAACGGTCCGCGGTCATTTACTCTAACAATAATTTGTTTATTGTTGTCTAAATTGGTCACTTTGACATAACTGGGTAATGGCAGGTTTTTATGCGCTGCAGACATAGTGTACATATCATAAGTTTCGCCATTAGAGGTTAAATGACCATGAAACTTTGAGCCATACCATGATGCATGACCTTGCTCTTTAAATCCCTTTCCGCTGTCGAGTACTTGATAGCTTTTGCCTAATACGGTGTAGTTACGATTACCTTGTCTGCTATAAGGTTCGTATTTAGGTTGGGCGTTTTTAACCAAGCTCACATCTGGTGCATCATCAGGATAACGATCGTTAGCCATTTGATAGCGGCTTTTTTTTCCAGATGAGGTTTTTTTAGCATCATTTGACGAGCAACTGATCAGTAGTGCACTGCTCAACATGATTAATAAGATGAAACGGTAATTAATTGCCATGTTGATTTACCGATTTGTGGTGGGCGTTAAGTTGTTGGCTAAACTGATAAACTGCCATTGCATATAACGGGCTGCGATTATAGCGAGTGATCACATAAAAGTTTTTAAGCCCGAGCCAGTATTCAGCGCTTTCAGCTTGATCTAGTTTAATTAACAATGCAGCTTGTGATGCATCAATATCTTGATTATCTGCCAAGCTTAATGTTGGGCTAAGAATGTCTGATACCTTGTAGTGAAGCTTTTCTTTGGTCCAAACATTCGCTTTTGGGGCTGTGCTTGATGTGTGATTTAGTAATAGCGCCACAGGCTGACCTTTTTGCCAACCGTGTTGATGAAAATAGTTAGCCACACTGCCAATAGCATCTGCTTTACTGGTTAATAAATCTCGTCGACCGTCGCCATCAAAGTCGACAGCGTAATGACGGTAGCTAGATGGAATGAATTGACCATAACCCATTGCTCCAGCATATGAGCCTTTTAAGGTGTCATTATCGAGCTTTTCTTCTTTAATCAACGACATTAAATTGGCATATTCACTGCGAAAGAACGTCGCTCGTGGTGGGTAATGAAAGCCCAACGTATATAGGGCATCTTGCACACGATAATTGCCTAAGTAACCACCATAGAATGTTTCAATGCCAATAATGGCCACTATAATTTGTGGATCGACGTTAAATTGCTTGGCTGCTTTATCGATGGTTTGCTGGTTTTCTTGCCAAAACTCTAGCCCTTTTTGCAACCGTTTGTCGGTCAAAAAAATAGGATAATATTGGTGCCAAGGTTTCGCTTCCCAAGGTTTTGATATCGCGTCAATAATGGTTTGATCGAAGCTTGAAGACGCTAAAAACTGCTCGACTTCTTGTTGCTTGAATCCTTGTTTTACTTGTTCAGCAATAAAGGTTTTCTGTAATGCTTGAGTGTCTGCTTCGGTCACTGCATTTGCGTTAAAAACAGTACCAATAAGTAATGCTAAGCTGGCGATTTGAACGGTTATCTTTGTCATGGTTAACGTTAATCCTATCTATCGACAAATCGTCTGTGGGTGTGAATGCTCATTAAAATACCAAAACCTGTCATTAAGGTCAGCATCGAGGTTCCACCATAACTGATTAGCGGCAAAGGTACACCAACCACTGGTAAGATGCCTGATACCATACCTATGTTAACAAAAACATAGACAAAAAACGTTAGGGTGATGCTTCCGGCCAATAAGCGTGCAAAACTTGTCTGTGCTCGTGAAGCGATAACCAGACCCCTGCCAATGACAAATAAATACATTGCCAGTAATACTAAACTGCCAATTAATCCGAATTCCTCACCGATCACAGCAAAGATAAAGTCGGTGTGTCGCTCAGGTAAAAACTCTAATTGTGATTGAGTCCCGTCAAGCCAACCTTTGCCCCAAAGTCCACCTGAACCAATGGCAATTTTCGATTGGATAATATGATAACCCGCGCCGAGAGGATCTTGTTCAGGATTAAACAAGGTTAATACTCGAGTACGCTGATAATCGTGCATCAAGAAAAACCATAAAACAGGTAAAAAGATCAGAATGGCGGTAACAAAGCCGCCGACAATTAACCAACTCATGCCAGATAAAAACAACACGAATACCCCAGAAGCAGCGACCAAAATGGAGGTGCCTAAATCCGGTTGTTTAGCGATGAGTAATGTTGGGATTAGTAGGATAATAACGCCACCGGCCAGATATCGCTTTTTGGGGGGCAGCGGGAACTTACTGATATACCACGCCATGGTTATGGGGAAGGCAAGTTTGATAAGCTCCGATGGCTGGAATTCCATAAACCCTAAATTTAGCCAGCGCTGAGCACCTTTATTAATGGTGCCAAATAGTTCAACGCCGATGAGTAACGCTACCCCTGCAAGATAAATAGGTAAAGCCCAACGCCTGAGGATTTCAGGATTGATTTGTGCAAAGCAAAACATCACGCCCAACGACAACGCCATACGTACAAGTTGGCGCTCCATCATCGCAGGATCTTCGCCACTGGCAGAATAAATCACAAAAAGACCAAAGCTCATTAAAATAACGATGCCGATGAGTAATGGCACATCTAAGTGTATTTTTTGCCAAAACGATTTTTGATATGCATGATTATTCACGGTTTTACCGCCCATTCGTCTCGTAAAATATACTCATCGAGCAATGCTCGTGCTAGTGGGCCTGCATTGGCGCCACCCCAGCCGGCGTTTTCTAATACCACCGCTAAAACAATACGAGGGTTTTCATAAGGTGCGTAAGCAACAACTAATGCATTATCGCGCAAGTGTTCTGCAATAGTGTTGGCATTATATTTTTGATCTTTGGCTACACTAAATACCTGCGCTGTACCCGTTTTCATTGCTGCGGTATAGGTGGCATCGGTAAAGCGAGATTTATCAGCCGTTTGACGCATAGCTTCATTGATGATGTCCCAATTGCGAGGGTCTTTAAGCTCTATTGGTACTTGCTCATCAATCGGCGAATCAATTTTAACCGTACTATTTTTAAATGATTTTAATAAATGCGGCGTAAAACGCTTGCCTTTATTTGCCATGATAGTCACCGCATTGGCAAGCTGCAGCGGCGTAGTAGTCCAATATCCTTGGCCAATACCGACCGAAATGGTATCGCCATTATACCAAGGTTGGTTGTAACGCATTCTTTTCCAGTCTCTAGATGGCATTACGCCATCTGACTCTTCAAAAATATCGATACCGGTACTTTTACCAAATCCAAAACGATCCATAAATATGGCCATTCTATCGATGCCAACCTTATAGACGAGGTCATAAAAGAAAATATCACAAGAGTCGACAATGGCATGATAGATATCTACCCAGCCATGGCCCCATTTTTTCCAGTCGCCCCATTTGCGATCGACGCCTGGCATTTGCCAATAGCCCGGATCCCAAATACGCGTGCGTTCGTTAATGATTTTTTCTTCTAACCCGAGTAACGCTACATGCGGTTTGATGGTTGATGCTGGGGAGTATTGCCCTTGGGTTGAACGATTAATTAATGGCCGCGATTTATCATTTAATAAGTCATTATAAGCTTTAGAACTAATGCCGTGAACAAAGGGATTAGGGTCATATGATGGGCTTGAAATCATGGCTAAAACACCACCATCTCTAGGATCTATAGCAACGACAGAGCCTTTTCGGCCATCTAAAAGCTCCATGGCCTTCTGCTGTAGTTTGAGATCTAACGTGAGATAGATGTCTTGTCCTGGTGTTGGCGGAGTCACTTTAAGCGTGCGGATCACTCTGCCACGATTATTGACCTCTTCTTCGAGGTGACCGGGGGTACCATGAAGTAAACTTTCATAGAATTTTTCAATGCCTTGCTTACCAATATCTTTGGTTGCGGCATAGTTTTTCCACTGACTACTTTTTTCAAGCAAGGCTTTATCTCGGCTATTAATTTTGCCGACATACCCTAATACATGAGTCATTAGTGCATTAAAGGGATAATGGCGCTTAAGGCCTGCTTCAACATAAATCCCCGGGAATTTATATTGATTAACACTAAAAATGGCGACTTGTTCGTCGGTTAATTTACTTTTAATGGTTAACGGCTTAAATCGGCGATGAAACTTTAAGGTTTCAGTAATGCTTTCGCGCTCATCTTCAGTGAGTTCAATGAAGGTATTAAGTTCGTCTAAAGTCGCAGTGATATCATCAACTTTTTCTGGAATAAGTTCTAAAGAATAATAAGGTTGGTTTTCGGCTAACAGCACGCCATGACGGTCATAAATTAACCCTCTGCTAGGCGGAGTAGGAACCACGCGGATACGGTTATCATTTGAACGAGTTTCATAGTCTTTGTAAGAGACAACTTGAAGATGATAAAGATTCGAAAATAGGATGCAGAGTAGTAAGAATACGCAAATAAAAGTGAACAATGCACGGCGTTTAAATAGCGCGGCCTCTGCGGCGTGATCATGCATGGTAATGCGCTTGTTTGGCGACACTTATGCTATCCCCGTCGTAACCAAATGAAAGGTTGAATTATAGAAGGTCACAGTATCAGCTGATGAACATGAAAAAAAGAGTTGCATGATAATCATTATCGATAAGCTTAGTTATACATGCGACTGAGTTTATTCTCTGTGATACGGATGATTGGTATTGACGCTCCAAGCTCGATATAGGCTTTCTGCCACAATAACCCTAACCAAAGGATGGGGTAAAGTGAGGGCTGATAAACACCAGCTTTGGTTGGCCGCCTCTTTGCAAGCAGGTGAAAGTCCTTCTGGGCCACCAATAAGTAAGCTGACATCTCTACCATCGAGTTGCCACTTTGTCATTTGCTCGGCAAGTTCTGGTGTTGTCCAGTTTTTACCGGGTAAATCTAAACTGACAATGTGGTTACCTTTTGCTACTGCCGCTAGCATTAATTCGCCTTCCTTATGTAAAATTCGGGCGATATCAGCATTTTTCCCGCGTTTCCCTGCTGGGATTTCGATGAGCTCCAAAGCCATATCTCTAGGGAAACGGCGTTGGTATTCTTCGAAGCCTCGGGTTACCCAATCGGGCATTTTGGTGCCAACGGCAATAAGCTGTAACTTCATTAGACGCTGTGTTCAGACCAAAGTTTTTCAAGCTCGTAGTAATCACGAGTTTGTTCTTGCATCACATGCAAAATCACTGAGCCTAAATCAACTAATACCCATTCACTGCTGTCACGACCTTCGACCCCAAGAGGTTGCACGCCAGCATTTTTTGCTGACACGATTACGTGCTCACCAATAGATCGAACGTGTGTTTTTGATGTACCAGTACAAATGATCATAGTGTCGGTAATGGTTGACCGTTTAGATACATCTATAACAGTAATATTTTTTGCTTTTAAATCATCGACTTTGTCGATAACGAAATCTTTTAGTTCGGTGCCTTGCACTCGAAGTACCTCATAAGTAAAAATTAACGGAGTATTATACTCAAATTCACTGTTGATGCGCAATTAAGCATGGCTAAACAACGATAGATTTAATTTTGTGTCCGATGCTGAGTTTACCCATAATCATAAAAGTTGAGTTAATAACTGTGCGGTTTATTGTGTTAGCGATAGAGCTGATGTTGGCGAATATATTCGGTTGTTGTTTGAGATAAAACCGTGCTGATATCAATATTTTGAGCTAACTGCTGACGTATTTCAGTTGAAGAAATATCGACTAACTGGCTGTTGATAGTGAATATTCTGCCATTTTTAGCATGGGAAGGCGAGTCAAGATAGTCTGCGGTTGCTTGTCTGAATAATAATTCTTTGGTCATTTCGCTGTTGGTGTCCATTGCCCAACCAGGGCGTTGACACAATGCAATATGGCACAGATTAAACAATGATTGCCATTGATACCACAATGGTAATTGAACAAATGAATCCATGCCCATAATGAAAAAGAATTCATCATCAGGATATTGTTGGGTGAGTAATGTGAGCGTAGTGACGCTGTAAGACGGGGTGTCGCGATTGATTTCGATATCACATAGCTTAAATTCTGGGTACTGCTGGCAAACTAACTTCACCATTTCAAGCCGGTGATGAGTACTCACTACGGTAGTATTTTTATGCGGAGGTATATGATTGGGCATTAGCCAAATCTGGTCTAAATGAAGTTGCTGTTTTACGTCTAGTGCAGGATTGATATGTCCTAGATGGATAGGGTCGAAGGTGCCACCCAAAATACCGATACGCATTCGCTGTCCTTACTTTTTGTCTCAGTCAGTTAATTCAATATGAGCTAAACGGTTATGTGCTCGTGGATCAAATAAAATGCATAAATGGCTGAGACCAATCCAATCTTCAAGCCCTTTTTGTTTGAGATTTAATTCTAATTTAGACGCAAACGCGAGCATATGTTCGATATGATCTAAATCTAATCGCGTTATTGCTGCTTGATAAAGCGGTTTACGCTTATCCCAAATTCGGTGTTGGCTCCAAAGTTTGCTCAGTTGCTCGCCATTATGGACGGCCAGTTTTAAGGTGAGCAGCAAATTTATCTCTTTGAATAAAGCCCACATTAAAATGGGCATTGCAGTGCCTTCGGCCTGCAATTGAGCCAGCATGTGCTGTGCATGTTTTTGATGGTTACCTAGAATGGCATCACAGAGTTGAAACACACTGAAACGAGATTGGTCTTCGAAATATTCACTGAGTTGTTCTGGGGTAATATTTTGCTTAGGACTGAGCAGTTGTAGCAATTGCATCGCTTGTTCAGCCGCCAATAAGTTACCTTCAAATAGCGTAAATAACATGGCTTTTGCATCATGGTGAACCGTGAGTTCATAATGAGTAATACGACTGTCTAACCAGCGTTCAAACTGTTTACCTTCAGGCGTGGTGCAGGGTAGGTATATACCTTTGGCATCGAGTGATTTAAACCATTTGCTATTGGTTTGCTCTGCACTGGCTTTGGGGCCTTGGATAACCAATAACATATCTGGATTAGGGTGTTGCAACAGCGTTTGAAATGCTGCGGCTCCTTCCATGCCTGGTTTACCTTGCGGCAGGGTTAACTCAATAATCCGTCGGCTGGCAAATAAGCTCATTGCTTGCCATTCTTGGACTAAATCTCCCCAGTTAAAACCGGTTTCTTGGCTTAACTGTACACGCTCTTCAAAGCCTTGTTTTTTAGCGGCGTTGAGGATCAATTGTTTACTGTTTTCGATTAACCATGGGTCATCACCAAACAGTAAAAAGCATTGCGGTAGTGGTTTGAGATGTTGCTTGAGTTGATCAGGATAAACCCGCATTACTCTGCCCCGATTGACGCCAGAGTTTGGATAATATAATCGGCTGCCTGTACGCGCATTTCTTTAACCAACAACTCCATTTCACGGCTTTTTGCTAATGCAGTACGAGGATCGTCTTGATAATCTCGGCGGATTTCAGTATCAAAATCTTGTGGCTCTTGTCCTGGTAAAGTAACCGAATAATGCACTAAGTAGATCAGCTCATATTCTGCGACATTTCCTGTGGGATAAAGTGACAGTGTGGCACGTTCGAGAGAGTCGTTAATTAACCGTAACGTAGGTGTTTTTTCTGCTGCATCGACAAGGCTAATACGGTTGATCCGTAATCTGTCACGAACTAAGCGAGTTAACTCACTGTATTCATCGCTGCTGCTTAAATGCAATTCGGCCAATTCGGCAGGGATGGAGTAACTGCGTTGGAGTTTGAAGCCGCATCCTGCAGTGGTCAGTAGCACCAATGTCATTATGGCTAAACAGATTTTTTTGGCTAGCATAGTGAGGGGAGGCATCCTTGTTTATTTGCATGGTTAAATAAATAACTTACCGCGGTGTAACCCGCGGTAAGTTAACACTGAAGCGTTAACGTTATCACCCTAATTTCGGAGGCTGACGAGCCTCCTCATTAAGACAACTTAGTTAGCAACAATACTTAATAGTTTGCCGGGCACGTAAATGACTTTACGAACCGTTAACCCTTCAGTGTGTTTTTGTACGTGCTCATCACTCATGCCTAATGCTTCTACATCTTCTTTTGATGCATCAGCAGCAACAGTAATTTTTGCGCGAACCTTTCCGTTTACTTGTACCACAATGAGCTTGCTGTCTTCGACTAACGCAGACTCATCGACTTCAGGCCAACGGCTATCTTCAATGTCGCCTTCGTTACCTAACTCATTCCATAACGTAAACGTCATATGCGGAACAATAGGGTAAAGCAAACGCGTTACAGCAGACAAAGCTTCAGCAAGTAACGCTCGGTCTTGAGCCGTTTCTTGTGAGGCTTTCAGTAAATGGTTCATTAGTTCCATTACTGAGGCTACTGCTGTGTTAAACATTTGACGACGTGCAATGTCATCGCTGACTTTGGCAATGGTCTTATGTAATTCACGGCGCAATGCTTTTTGATCGGCATTTAATTTGCTGGTATCTAATGCTTCAGTTTTACCTGCAGCAACATGATCGCTAGCCAATTTCCAGAAACGTTTAATGAAGCGATGTGCTCCTTCAACGCCTGACTCTTGCCATTCCAGGGTTAATTCTGGTGGCGAGGCAAACATCATGAATAAACGTACGGTATCAGCACCGTATTTTTCCACCATGACTTGTGGATCGATACCGTTATTTTTCGATTTAGACATCTTACTCATGCCGGTGTAAACCAGTTCATGACCTTGATTGTCTATCGCTTTAATGATGCGGCCTTTGTCGTCTTTTTCTACCACAGTCACTTCTAAAGGTGATACCCAAACTCGGGCGCCTTTTTCGTTGGTGTAGTAATACGCATCTGCTAATACCATGCCTTGAGTCAGTAATTGCTTTGCGGGCTCATCACTGTTGACTAAGCCTGCGTCACGCAGCAACTTATGGAAAAAGCGGAAATACAACAAATGCATACAAGCATGTTCGATACCGCCAATGTACTGATCTACTGGTAACCAGTAGTTAGCTTTAGCAGGATCTAACATTTCGTCTGCGTGAGGACTACAGTAACGTGCGTAGTACCAAGACGATTCCATAAAGGTATCAAAGGTATCTGTTTCGCGTGTTGCTGGCTGACCGTTGACTGTGGTTTCGGCCCAAGCCTTATCGGCTTTAATTGGACTTTGAATACCGTCCATTACCACATCTTCTGGCAAAATAACTGGCAGTTGATCTTCAGGTGTTGGCACAACAGTACCATCGGCGAGGGTCACCATCGGGATAGGAGCACCCCAGTAACGCTGACGAGAAACACCCCAATCGCGTAAACGATAATTGACTTGGCGTTTGCCTTTACCTTCTGCGGTTAATCTAGCATCAATAGCTTCAAAAGCTGCTTGGAAGTCTAAACCGTCTAGCTCAGGGAATGCATCGCCCGAATTAAACACCACACCTTTTTCGGTGTAAGCTTCTTTGCTAACGTCTACTTCGCCATCTACTGGCTTAATGACCGCTTCAATCGCAAGCTGGTATTTAGTCGCAAATTCATAATCGCGTTGATCATGAGCTGGAACTGACATTACCGCGCCTGTGCCGTAATTCATCAATACAAAGTTAGCGACCCAAATAGGTACTAACTTGCCACTAATAGGATGAATCGCTTGTAAACCTGTCGCGACGCCTTTTTTCTCCATCGAAGCCATCGCAGCTTCAGTGGTATCAGCATTTTTACATTCTTCTAAAAATGCGGCTAATTCAGGGTTACTCTGCGCAGACTGTTCAGCTAATGGGTGACCAGCTGCAATAGCTACATAAGTCACACCCATTAAGGTATCAGGACGAGTGGTGTAGATATCAAACGATGCATCACTGTCAGCAACGGCAAAGGTCATTTCAATCCCTTCACTGCGACCAATCCAGTTACGCTGCATGGCTTTAACCTGTTCAGGCCAGCCATCTAACGTGTCGATGTCGTTAAGCAATTCTTCAGCATAATCAGTGATTTTAATAAACCACTGAGGAATTTCTTTCTGAATTACTTCAGTATCACAGCGCCAACAACAACCATCTTGTACTTGCTCGTTTGCGAGTACGGTTTCATCGTTTGGACACCAGTTTACTGATGAGGTTTTTTTATACACTAAACCTTTGGCATACAACTGAGTGAAGAACCATTGTTCCCAACGATAGTACTCAGGGGTACAGGTAGCAATTTCACGACTCCAGTCATAACCAAAGCCCAATAGCTTGAGTTGGTTCTTCATGTAGTCGATATTTTCGTATGTCCACGGTGCCGGCGACGTCTTATTATTGATCGCGGCATTTTCTGCAGGCAGACCAAATGAGTCCCAACCAATCGGTTGCAAAACATTTTTACCTTGCAAACGTTGATATCGTGCCACTACATCGCCTATTGTGTAGTTACGGACGTGGCCCATGTGAAGACGACCTGATGGATACGGAAACATTGAAAGACAATAGAATTTCTCTTTGCTTTCATCTTCAGTAACTTCAAAGGTTTTATGTTCGTGCCAGTGCTTTTGCACTAAGGCTTCAATTTCTGAGGGATTATATAGCTCTTGCATCAATCTATTTCCGGCCATGCCGCCCATTGTTTGATCTAACGCTCAGCAGCGCGATTTATAACTGCATAGAATAAACCAGAAGTGATCTATTAAAAAGGTGCGTATTAAGGAGTATTACTTATGAGTGGAAAAAGTTCAGCACTATTAGCCTTATATCAGTCACTATTCGAACAGGTGAAAACCACGTTTGAGCAAGATAACTCATTGACAGCTAAAAGTTTGTTTAAGTCAGTGACCCAGGGTAAAGACTATCTAAAACTTAAATCTCATGCAGATGAAGAAGAGCTCGCTTTAGTAGAAGAATTTTTAAAGCGTGACATTGCAGCCTTCTTAAGTGAGGAAAATGCCGATAATTTGAGTTTTAGTCCAATGGTAATTGGGATTGAGAATACATTATGGCAGTGGTTGAGCGAAATAACTGATCGTAGCCAAGTGGAGTGGCATGAACTTTTACAAGATTTTAAACATCATGGTGTGTATAAGTCTGGAGAAATTATTAACCAAGGTAAACTGACCTGTAATAAGTGTGGTCACCAAATGCAAATCGATTTTCCTGGGGTGATCCCCGATTGCCCAAAATGTGATTACAATGAGTTTTCACGGGAGCCGTTAACACCATAATCCGTTAGGTGAATGCTTAAAACTCTACTCGGTAATGGTAGTGACTTGCACTGCTGTTACCGATCATTTCATCATAAGCAGTCTGAATTTCTATCATGGCATAATGAATGCCTTGTTGTTTCAGTAATACTTCAGCTTGTTTGATTGAGTGAAGACTCAGCTGTTTCCCTGCTTTATTGCGAACACTGTAAAAATTTCCCCGAAGGTCTTCAACACCGAGCAAATAATGATTTGAGTCGGCATAACTAATAATCGTGGGATGCTTAGTTTGTTGGGATATGGCTAATTTTATTTCAGATAATTGCATCGTAACTTCCATCAATAGTCGTTTATCGAGGGCATTACGAAGCAAGCTCGAGTTTAGTTTTATATCGAAAGCTTATTTTGAACATCTACAAGTATTTAAAGATGGTTGTAGATTAGCAACCACTTACTACAGTTTGATATTCAGGTGCTGTATTTGCATCTGCGGCTTGAGTGTAAGAGAAGTAACAATTGTCATTGATGACTTGGCCATTATCATCTTTATCGTATCCGATATAAGTAACAGCAATTCCTTGATATTGTATGGTAAAAGCGTCATCCACAATGATCCATTTTTCAATGTCCGTGTTGTCTAAATAGCCCCATTTTAACCGAGTTTCAAATACACCGTCGCTGTCGATATCAATATCGATTAAGTCATCGCGGTTTGTGACAGCCTGCACTCGTAAACTCGTCATTTTTGAACGGGCATAAACTAGGGTGTTGGCTGTTTTAATGCTGCCCATGAGGCCTGATAGAGTGCTCTGTCTCGCTTCGGTACTCAAACCAATAAATTTAGGCGCTGCAACCATCGCTAAAATACCAAGGATAATGATGACCACAACTAACTCTATTAAGGTAAATCCTTTTGAGAGAACCTGCGTTTTGAGTTGAATCGATTGTGACATCAAATTATCTCGTTATTTCCGTAAGACGTTTCTGACACCAAATAGCATTAATAAACCACACAGTATCAGCAAGGGGAGTTGACCTATTTTTCTAAACCAAGTTTCACCTTGATAAAGCGCAACATTGGTTACTAACACCCCAGTTTCAAACTGCGGGATAGCATCGGTAATTCGTCCATGCGGATCAACGACTGCAGTAATGCCATTATTGGTACCACGCAGTAATGGTTTACCCATTTCAATGGCACGCATTTGGGCTATTTCCATGTGCTGTAATGGCCCGTTAGATGTGCCAAACCAGGCATCGTTTGATACGGTGAGCAGCATATCTGTTTCGTTTGTAACGCTTGCTCTTACTTGCTCTGGGAAGGCAATTTCGTAACAAATAGCCGGTGCTAAATGGTAACCCAGTGCAATTAAATTAGGTTGAGTGTAGTCACCACGTTGAAATGATGACATCGGTAAATTAAAAAACGGTGCAATAGGGCGTAATAAATCCCCTAATGGTACGAATTCACCAATTGGCAGTAAGTGATGTTTTTTAAACTCATTTGTGCCACCGACAATATAGTCAGCACTTTGCTGCTGCTTCTGATGATGATTACCCAATACGATTAATGAGTTATAAAAATCTTTTTGCTGGTGGCTAATAATGCCAGTAATAATCGCCGTGTTATTCATATTGGCGACTTGATTGGCATTCAATAAAAAGTCTTCCACCATGGCTTCTGGTGCAGGAATGGCAGCTTCTGGCCAAATAACGATATCGACACTAGAGGCATCATCAAATTGCTCACGGGTAAGATCCATGTATTTAAGCATGGTAGGCCACAACGCATCTGGCTCCCACTTCATGCTTTGAGGGATATTCCCTTGCACTAATGCCACTTTAACTGTTTTACCACTGGCTGATATTGGGTTGAGTTGTGGTGCAGCCCAAGCGCTTAATGCCAAAATGGGTAATATGATTAACACTGGGAACACGCGCTTTTGTGTTAACAGCATCAGTGAGCCTGCAACCAGAGCCACCACAAAGCTCAGTCCTAACGCACCAATAAAGCTGGCAAATTCACTAAGAGGCCCTAATGTTTGGCTGTAACCAGCCCAAATCCAAGGGAAGCCTGTCAGTACCCATCCTCTTAACCATTCGGTTAGTACCCATAAGGCGGGGAATAATCCTAGATAGGTTAAATAAGGATTTAAGGTGTGCTTAGCTGTACGTGATAACTTGTTGAGCAAGTATCCTGTTATTGCGGGATAAATTGCCAGATACAGTGCCAGTAAAGCCATTAAGGTTATCGACACAAAAATGGGCATCCCACCAAAGGTGTCAATACTGACATGCACCCAACTAATGCCAATGGCAAAGCAGCCAAAACCGAAACTAAGCCAGTAATATAAACTTTGCTTGGCGGTTAATGTATGACTCTGCCATAGGGCAAAACTCAATGCTAAAGGAAATATGGCCCAAATTTCATAAGGCGCAAACGAAAGTGCCGTACTGGCGCCAGCAATAAATGCCGTCACCAGACGAACAATACTCAAAGAAGAGTGTAAAGGTTGAGTTTTTAGCACGATTTAGTCGTCGAATTCTTCACTAATATTAGGGTCAGGAAGTTTAACACGAAGTTGCACCAAGCGGCGGTTATCTGCGTTAATGACTTTGAACTCGATATTGTTGATGACAATGCTTTCATTACGTTCTGGTAAATGACCAAATGCATGCGACACCATACCACCGACAGTATCGAATTCTTCATCACTGAAATTGGTACCACAGGCTTCGTTGAAATCTTCAATTTCCGTCAGCGCTTTTACCATAAACACAGTGTTACTGAGTTTTTTAATTTCGGTGTCTTCAACTGAATTGTGGTCAAATTCATCTTCAATTTCACCAACGATTTCTTCGAGAATATCTTCAATAGTGACTAGACCTGACACTCCACCATATTCATCGACAACAATGGCCATATGGTAGCGCTGTGAGCGGAATTCTTTGAGCAGTACATCGACTCTTTTACTTTCAGGAACGACCACGGCAGGTCGAATCACTTGGGCAAGAGTGAAAGATTCATCAGATTGTTTAAATCCGTATTTGATCAAATCTTTAGCCAGTAAAATGCCTTCAATATGATCTTTGTCTTCATTAACAACAGGGAAGCGAGAGTGACCGGAATCCATGACGATTTCTAAAAACTCATCGACGGTCGAGTCTATTTGAATGGTAACAATTTGCGATCTTGGGATCATGATGTCGCGCACACGAAGGTCGGAAACCTCTAATACACCTTTAATCATTTCGCGAGTATCTTCGGTGATGAGGTCACGCATTTCTGCACCTGCTATGACATCAACTAAATCTTCGCGATTTTGAGGTTCGCCCTGAAATAATTGGTTAATTTTATCGAACCAGCTCTTCTTGTGGGCGTTTGTACTCGGGGGGATATCGTCACTCATAATATTTACCTAAACAAGGGTATCTATAAGATATACCTTGTTTATTTATGCTTCCTTATAGGGATTGTCAAAACCTAAGCCTTCAACAAGTTGGGTCTCTAATGACTCCATCTCATCGGCTTCTTCGTCGATAATATGGTCATAGCCCAGCAAATGCAAGCTACCGTGTATGACCATGTGTGCCCAGTGAGCGATTAGCGGTTTATTTTGCTCAATTGCTTCTTGTTCCACCACTGGTGCGCAGATAACGAGGTCACCCAATAATGGCAATTCAACTTCTGGCGGCGCTTCAAACGGAAACGACAATACGTTAGTTGGCTTGTCTTTACCGCGATAAGTTGAATTGAGCTGCTGACTCTCGGCAATATCAACAATACGAATAGTTAACTCTACTACTGGCATTGTTTGGCCAATAGCGGCTCGAACCCAAGTTTCAAACTCAGCTTGAGTTGGTAAGCGTGGATTATCGACTGCAATTTGTAGGTCGAGATCTAATGATATCCCTTGCTGGCTCATTGAGCACTTTCCTCTTTATCTATTAGCTGACGTTTCTGTTCACGTTCGCGATAAGCTTGTTCTTTGATGGCTTTTTGAATTTGCTCTTGTTGCTCGAATGCTTCATACGCTTCAACGATACGAGCAACAACAGGGTGACGGACCACATCTTGGGCAATAAAGAAATTAAAGCTGATCTCAGGTACCTCGCTGAGCACCTCAATGGCGTGACGTAGGCCTGATTTTTGGCTACGAGGTAAATCTATTTGAGTAATGTCGCCAGTGATCACCGCACGAGAATTAAACCCAATACGGGTTAAGAACATTTTCATTTGTTCAACAGTGGTGTTTTGGGCTTCATCTAAAATAATGAAAGCATCATTGAGAGTCCGGCCGCGCATGTAAGCGAGCGGGGCGACTTCAATTACGCCGCGTTCAATCAGTTTTTCAACTTTCTCAAAACCCATCATCTCAAATAAGGCATCATAAAGTGGGCGTAAATATGGGTCGACTTTCTGGCTTAAATCGCCCGGTAAAAAACCGAGTTTCTCGCCAGCTTCAACCGCTGGACGAGTTAGTAGAATACGACGCACTTCTTGACGCTCATAGGCATCAACCGCCGCCGCAACAGCAAGGTAAGTTTTACCTGTACCAGCAGGGCCAATACCAAAACTGATGTCGTGCCCCGTGATATTATGCATGTACACACTTTGATTGGGTGTACGAGGTTTAATTACGCCACGCTTAGTTTTAATATGGATGCTACTGTCGTCAGAGTCTTGCAGTGCTTCAAGGTTAATGGCTTCTTGAATGGCTAAATGCACCACTTCAGGTTCTAAGTCTGGCGTACTGCCTTTGATTGTTTGGGTTTCTATGTATAACTGACGCAACAAGTTATTGGCATTGAGCGCATTACGTGGCAGTCCAACAATAGTGAAGTGGTTATCTTTATGAATAATCTCAACACCTAATCGGCGTTCGAGTTGTTTGATGTTGTCATCAAATGGGCCACATAATGAGACGAGGCGGCGAGTATCTGAAGGTTCTAGATACAAATTCATGGTGGTGACTTTAGTGGTCAAATAAGGCTCCAGGTTTCGGTCTTGGACAACAAAATAATAGCGTTAAAATGCCATTTAGTAATAATGACAGTTTACGAGTCTCTGTATCGAATTACCATAATATGACCAATTTTAGGCAAAATTAAAGGCGGACAAGCCGCCTTTAGTATCATCTTAAGCAACAAACATGAATTACGGCTTAAAGTGGGTCACACCTAATGCGTCATCTTGCTTGTGTTTAGCCAGAATTTCAGCCGGACGTAAACTGCGACGTAAATCCATTTCATTTTCACCACGGACAAATTCACCGCGTAATGAGTTGGTATAAACATCAACAATTTTCACATCAACGAAACTACCTATATGAGTGTGAGCGGCTTCAAAGTTAACCACACGACTGTTTTCAGTTCGACCGCGAAGTTCCATTGGATTCTTCACTGAAGGACCTTCAACTAAAATACGTTGAACAGTGCCCAGCATTTGACGGCTATAACGCATTGCTTGTTGGGTAATACGGTCTTGTAAAATGGCTAAACGTTGCTTCTTTTCTTCGTCGCTAACATCATCAGGCAAATCTGCCGCAGGCGTGCCTGGACGAGCGCTGTAGATAAAGCTAAAGCTGTGGTCAAACGCAACATCTTCAATCAGTTTCATGGTATCAGCGAAATCGTCTTTAGATTCACCAGGGAAACCAATAATAAAATCTGAGCTAATTTGAATATCAGGGCGAGCTTTACGCAAGCGACGAATAATCGATTTATACTCAATCGCCATGTGACCGCGTTTCATTTGGGTCAAAATACGATCCGAACCCGATTGCACCGGTAAATGCAGGAAGCTCACCAATTCAGGCGTGTCTTCATACACATCGATAATGTCTTGGGTGAATTCAATTGGGTGGCTAGTGGTAAAACGCAGACGGTCGATACCATCAATTGAGGCCACTAGGCGCAATAATTCCGCAAAGGTACATATCTCATCATCATGAGTTGCACCGCGATACGCGTTAACGTTTTGCCCCAATAAATTCACTTCACGTACACCTTGGGCGGCTAATTGAGCCACTTCAAGAATAACGTCATCTAACGGACGGCTGACTTCTTCACCGCGGGTATAAGGTACCACGCAGAAAGAACAGTACTTACTGCAACCTTCCATAATTGATACGAACGCGGTTGGACCATCAGCGCGAGGCTCAGGAAGACGATCGAACTTCTCAATTTCTGGGAAACTGATATCAATCACAGCTTTTTCGCCGCGTTGAATTTGTTCAATCATCTCAGGTAAACGGTGTAAGGTTTGTGGACCAAAGATAATATCAACGCATTGAGCG
Organism: Shewanella sp. SG44-2; assembly: GCF_014164215.1. Lineage (NCBI taxonomy): Bacteria > Pseudomonadati > Pseudomonadota > Gammaproteobacteria > Alteromonadales > Shewanellaceae > Shewanella > Shewanella sp. SG44-2. The sequence goes on along the minus strand of NZ_JACJEU010000011.1, from coordinate 106,227 downwards.
CGATCTTTAATTGCTTTACCTTCTTGCGAGGCAACACAACCGCCGACCCCAATAATTAGATTAGGATTTTTATCTTTTAAAGATTTCCAACGCCCTAGCTGATGGAATACCTTCTCCTGTGCTTTTTCACGAATAGAGCAAGTATTTAGCAGCAGAACATCTGCTTCGCTTGCATCCTCGGTCAAGGTATATCCTTGATAGTCGTCTAATAAATCGGCCATCTTTGATGAGTCATACTCATTCATTTGACAGCCCCAGGTTTTAATATGAAGTTTTTTACTCATCAGTGCTCGCCAGTAAATCACAGTAAAAATAGCGCGACATTTTACCTGTTGTCAGGCGGTCTGGCTAGCACTAGTGCAAGTTTCACTCATTTGAATCTAAACTTTGTAATAGCCTTGAAAATAGTAATGATTTATCGTTGGCGTTAAACGTGATTGATTGCTCGGAGTAAAAACCAAATTCCGCAGCCATTTGGCGACTTTGTTGCTGGACTTGAATGAGATTACTTTGGCTTAAATCACGATTAAAGCTGAGCAACATTTCCGTGGTTTGTTGATATAGGGCATAATCGAATGCATTACGATATGTCACTGTAATGGTTTCAATGGAACCTACGTTTGTTGCAGCTTGAGTGATTAAGTTATTTTTGGGATTATTAGCAGCGGCATTCGTCGACAGTACTAATGAGCAACCTATGATTGTGGTGATCACAACTGTGGCAATCAAACCATAGCGAATGTCATGGCGTACAAATTGATGGTGACTGTTCATGATGTCCTCTCTTGATTACGTAAAGTGGATCAATTAATGAGACAGTCACAGTATATAGAATCGTTTATTGATTGATTTTTGTTCATTGTAAGCAGATGTAGGTAAAAGCCGTTATAGCAACATTTGGTCATGCTTTAGCTCTTATAGACATATCTATACATATATTGACCGCAGTTCACTGTCATATTAAACAGAAATCATCTCACTATTTATGGATGCCAATACAATGCAAGATGCTTCATTCACATCAACGAACACCTCTGGTAACGCTAATTATGATGTTGTCGTTGTTGGCGGCGGAATGGTCGGTGCGGCTGCTGCGATTGGATTAGGTCAGTTAGGGCTCAATGTCGCAGTGATTGAATCTCGCCAACCACAACCTTATGATCCTTTACAGCCTTTAGATGTGCGAGTATCGGCAATTAGTGTGGCATCTGAGCAATTGTTAACGCGTCTTGGTGTTATGGATGAGCTGCTAACCATGCGCCATGCACCTTATACAGGTTTAGAAACGTGGGAGCTCGATGGCTGCCTTACTGCATTTAGCGCCGAACAAGTTGATCAGTCGCACTTAGGCTACTTTTTTGAAAACCGTGTAATTCAATTAAGCCTATGGCAACAAATCTATAAAATGGACAACATCACCTTATTGTGTCCAGCAAAAGTGATGCAGTTTTCTCGTTTAAGGGACTGTCATCAAGTCGGTATTTTGCTCGATAATGGCGACATGCTTACTACAACATTACTTGTCGGTGCTGATGGGGCTAACTCGCAAGTGCGCCAATGGGCTGGTATTGGTTTGACTGGTTGGGATTACGTCCAATCGGCGATGTTAATCAATATTAATACTCAAACTCCGCAGCAATCAATTACCTGGCAGCAATTTACTCCAGCTGGACCGAGAAGCTTATTGCCGCTGCCTGGAAATCATGCTTCATTAGTGTGGTATGACGATGCCAATCGTATTAAACAGTTATCTCAACTGAGCGATCTACAACTTGCCGAACAAATTAGACTGCATTTCCCATCGAGATTAGACCCTGATTTTACTGTTGAAAATCGTGGTAGTTTTCCATTAACTCGGCGCCATGCACAACAATATTATCAAGATAATCTGGTTATTATTGGCGATGCGGCTCACACGATTAATCCATTAGCTGGCCAAGGCGTTAATATTGGTTTTAAAGATGTCGATGTGCTGGTGGCTCAAATTGCTAATGCTATTGGATCGGGTGGCACATGGTGGGATAGCAAGGTATTAAAGCGTTATCAGCAAGCGCGATATTATGATAATCAATTGATGATGACCGCAATGGATGCTTTTTATGCCGGTTTTAGTAACAATTTATTGCCATTAAAATTACTGCGTAATGGCGCGTTAAAACTGGCCAACATCGACTCACCGCTAAAACGTAAAGTATTGAAGTACGCGCTTGGGCTGAATTAAACTATTGGTTGGCTACATGAGCAATTTGGTCGCTAGGCTTCTTACGCAATAAACATGGCTTTTATAAAGAGTCGCCAACAGTAAAGCATGAGCGGCTTTGAATGATTACATTATGAGTGAAATTGGTATAAAATGCCGCGTTTTGCATCATGTGTATTTTGATGTACCCCATGAAGGCATTTAGCAGCATTGTTTGCTAATAAACTGACTAGGTTGTGATGAGTAACATTAAATTGATTGTCGGATTGGCAAATCCGGGTGCTGAATACGCACAAACTCGCCATAACGCTGGTGCATGGTACGTGCAAGAACTAGCGCGCATCTGTAATATCCCCTTGGTTGCAGAGAGTAAATATTTTGGTGTCACAGCTCGTGCAACTTTGCATGGCAGGGATGTTCGTTTATTGATCCCGACAACGTATATGAACTTAAGCGGTAAGTCGGTTGCAGCATTAGCCAATTTTTTCCGTATTTTACCTGAAGAAATCTTAGTCGCCCATGATGAGCTGGATATGGATCCTGGTGTGGCTAAATTCAAGTTAGGCGGTGGCCATGGTGGTCATAATGGCTTAAAAGACATTATTGCCAGTTTAGGTAACGACAAAAACTTTCATCGTTTGCGCATTGGCATTGGCCATCCAGGCGATAAAAACAAAGTCAGCGGCTACGTACTGGGCAGGGCGCCAGCGGTAGAGCAAGAGCGAATAAATGCCGCGATTGATGAAGCGGTGCGTTCAACCGAGATTTTATTTAACCAAGACATGGCGAAAGCTATGCATAGATTACATTCGTTCAAAGCAGAATAAGCCAAGCGAGTTTTGTTTTAACACCCTTTCGACATCATTATCCAATGGGATAATTCTACATATATAAAGGTAAGCATATGGGTTTTAAATGCGGCATTGTTGGTCTGCCAAACGTAGGTAAGTCAACGTTGTTTAATGCGTTAACACAAGCGGGTATTGAAGCGGCAAACTTTCCGTTTTGCACTATTGAGCCAAACACGGGTGTGGTACCGGTACCAGATGCACGTCTTGATGCGTTAGCTGCTATTGTTAAACCTCAACGTATTTTACCTACTTCTATGGAGTTCGTTGATATCGCTGGTCTAGTGGCTGGTGCATCGAAAGGTGAAGGCTTAGGTAACAAGTTTTTAGCTAACATTCGTGAAACTGATGCAATTGGTCACGTAGTACGTTGTTTTGAAGATCCAAACATTGTTCACGTAGCCAACAAAATTGACCCAGCTGGCGATATTGAAGTCATTAATACTGAGTTAGCTCTAGCAGACTTAGACGCATGCGAACGTGCTATTTTTCGTCAAGCTAAGCGTGCTAAAGGCGGCGACGGTGATGCGAAATTTGAAGTCGCAGTACTTGAAAAAATGCGTCCAGTGTTAAACGAAGGCCAAATGTTGCGTTCGTTGGAATTAACTAAAGAAGAGTTAGCAGCCGTTGCATACCTTAACTTCTTGACCATTAAACCAACAATGTACATTGCTAACGTTGCTGACGATGGTTTTGAAAACAACCCTCATTTAGATGTTGTTCGTGCTATTGCCGCAACAGAAAATGCTATCGTTGTGCCTGTATGTGCTGCTATTGAGTCTGAATTAGCTGAAATGGAAGCTGATGACCGCGCAGAGTTTATGGCTGACCTTGGTTTAGAAGAGTCTGGTTTAGATCGCGTAATTCGTGCAGGTTACGAATTACTGAATCTGCAAACTTACTTTACTGCAGGTGTAAAAGAAGTTCGCGCATGGACAGTACCCGTTGGTGCTTCTGCCCCACAAGCTGCTGGTGTTATTCACACTGACTTCGAACGTGGCTTTATTCGTGCGCAAGTAATGGCATACGAAGACTTTATTACTTATAAGGGTGAAGCTGGCGCCAAAGATGCGGGTAAATTACGTGTTGAAGGTAAAACTTATGTCGTTAAAGATGGCGATGTAATGCATTTCTTATTTAACGTTTAAGTTTTATTAACGTTATCAAGAAACGATAAAGGGGCGTAAGGGAATTTAATCGGTGTTAATTGGGTTTATTTTGTCGATTCGGCATTCAGTTTGGTGAAGTTATAGCCGAACAAGTCGAATTGATGAAAATAGCGAAAAAAACCAGTTGACCTAGATAACCTGAATAAGCATAATACGCCCCGTTCCTCACCAAGAGGGATAGCAAGAAATAGTGGCAATATAGCTCAGCTGGTTAGAGCACAGCACTCATAATGCTGGGGTCGCAGGTTCAAGTCCCGCTATTGCTACCATCTATTTCTTACCCATCTGCTCAAGATGTTAAACTAGAGTGTTGTGCGGGAGTGGTGGAATTGGTAGACACGCCAGATTTAGGTTCTGGTGCCGCAAGGTGTGAGAGTTCAAGTCTCTCCTTCCGTACCATTTATTCGAGATATTGGCTTAGGCGAATGTTTCAAAAAGTTTGATTGGGATATCGCCAAGCGGTAAGGCACTGGGTTTTGATCTCAGCATTCCAAGGTTCGAATCCTTGTATCCCAGCCATTTATAAAGTTAGACAAGATTATTGGGATATCGCCAAGCGGTAAGGCACTGGGTTTTGATCTCAGCATTCCAAGGTTCGAATCCTTGTATCCCAGCCATCTTTGGCAATGTAGCTCAGCTGGTTAGAGCACAGCACTCATAATGCTGGGGTCGCAGGTTCAAGTCCCGCCATTGCTACCATATTTACTGGGTAGAGTGAGTTGTACTTACGTTAGCTGGTAAAGCAAAGTTTACTCTGAAATAAAAAGAGTATACTCTAAGTTAAAATTTGATGCGGGAATGGTGAAATTGGTAGACACGCCAGATTTAGGTTCTGGTGCCGCGAGGTGTGAGAGTTCAAGTCTCTCTTCCCGTACCATCAAATTTTAGTCAAAATTGTTTTTCATGTCTGTTTAAAAAATACTATTGGGATATCGCCAAGCGGTAAGGCACTGGGTTTTGATCTCAGCATTCCAAGGTTCGAATCCTTGTATCCCAGCCAAATTCTAAAAAGCCCGTCTTATAGACGGGCTTTTTGCTGTGTTTTTTCAGTAAAATGTTTTCAGCAAAATTTTTTGATCATATTGAAGCCTGTTGATGTGAATGCCACTCAAAGAAAATCACCCCTTAGCCTTACTCCATGTGCTATCAACTTACTCTGAATGAGCAGATAATTAATACAATCGGTATTGTTTATCAATAGTATTTTCCTATCAACGTTATTGATTCTATCGGTTATCTATTTTACTTACTGTTGTTTAGAATTGTCTTATGCAGTGAATATTTTTAGAAAGGCTTATCCATGGACGTCCTAACACCAACACCATTAACGTATCCTTATGAAGCATCACGCCCCAAGATGGCGCTGATTGCTGAAGGCGGTGGTCAGCGAGGGATATTCACCGCTGGTGTGTTAGATGCGTGGTTAGATAATGATTTTGATCCCTTCGATTTATTCATAGGCACATCTGCAGGTTCACAAAATCTCACGAGCTTTTTATCTCGCCAGAAAGGCTATGCCAAGCGGTTAATCCGTGGATTATCACGGCATAAGCGATTTTACCAACTGGGCCGAGGATTAGTTGGAGGAAATGTTGTCGATTTGGATTGGTACTTTGATAAAACGACTCAAGGTAGCTTTGCCTTAGACTTTACCGCCGCCGCAAAATCATTGGGACAACGCGAGTTATTGATCACCGCAACTAACTCACGCGATCGACAAGGTTATTTCTTACGCCCAAATGGTGATAATGACCACTGGCGCGAATTACTTAAAGCCTCAAGTGCATTACCTTTTCTATATAAGCAGGGGGTTAAACTTGCGCCCTGGTTAACCGCCAGTGCCGCTAATCAAGTTCATACCAACTATGATTACCCTCAAGCTGACTTTTACCTTGATGGTGGACTGGCAGCGCCGTTACCAGTTCGTGAAGCATATCGTCGTGGAGCGCGAAAAATTGTGGTTATTCGTACTGTTAATGCAGATTTTCATGCTCAATCTGCTTGGGTACATAAATTAAAATCATGGATTTGTGTGTCAGGTTATTGTCCCAAAACCATAGATTACTTGGCTCAGCATGAACAAGCTTACGAACAAGAGCTCGCGTTTATCGCCAATCCACCTGATGATGTCGAGATCATTCAAATTTTTGCTGATGATAATCTTCAAAGCAAATTGTTGGGCAGCACAGATATGGACTTACGCCATGATTATCAAACGGGTATTACAGCAGGTAATGCTTTTTTACACACTCAAAAGGCATTCTATTCAACACATTCTTTGCATGCTCAGCCGCCGCTAGAGTCGCTTACGATCATGCAAAGCATGACAGCTTAAATGAATCTGGTTTTGGTTTTGCAGCCAACGCTGAGGTGATTATATTGACTCAATAATTCACTTTGGGTTGAATTTTTTAATGTTGCAGAACGATTTGACGGTTAATGTTAAACATCAGTTGTTCAACACTGACTAACATTTGGTAATAGAGGTTAGGAGTCTTTCTCAAATAAGGTAGATAAAATATTTTTGCGATATTTACCCAAACAAAAACGCACTCGTAAGAGTGCGTTTAGTTGTTTCACTCACTAAAGATGATTAGTGGCGGAACATCGCAGAGATTGACTCTTCGTTACTAACGCGACGTATCGCTTCAGCTAGTACTGCAGACATTGTTAGCTGGGTCACTTTCGCCACTTTTAACATTTCAGGGCTTAATGGCACAGTGTCTGTCACGATAACTTCATCGATAACAGAGTTAGCAATATTTTCAGCAGCATTACCTGAGAATACCGGATGAGTAGCATAAGCGAACACGCGGTTAGCGCCATGTTCTTTCAATGCTTCAGCAGCTTTACATAAAGTGCCACCAGTATCGATCATGTCATCAACGATGATGCAATCACGGCCTTGAACATCACCAATAATATGCATTACTTGAGCAACGTTAGCTTGTGGACGACGCTTATCGATAATCGCAAGGTCAGAGTCATCTAATAGCTTGGCAACGGCACGAGCACGAACTACACCGCCAATATCAGGAGACACAACAACAGGATTTTCTAATTTCTTTGCCAACATGTCTTCAAGTAACACAGGGCTACCGAACACGTTATCAACAGGGACATCAAAGAAACCTTGAATTTGCTCAGCATGTAAGTCACAAGTCAATACGCGGTCAACACCCACGCTTGACAAGAAATCTGCAACAACTTTTGCGGTAATTGGTACACGTGCACTGCGTACACGGCGGTCTTGACGAGCATAACCAAAGTACGGAATAACGGCAGTAATACGACCCGCTGATGCACGACGTAGCGCGTCAACCATTACAATAAGCTCCATGAGGTTATCGTTAGTTGGTGCGCAAGTAGATTGGATGATGAACACATCCGCACCACGTACATTCTCGTTTATTTGAACACTGATTTCACCGTCGCTGAAACGGCCTACAACTGCGTCGCCAAGTTTGCAAAATAAACGGTCGGCTATCTTGGCGGCTAGATTTGGGGTAGCGTTACCAGCAAAGAGCTTGATGTCGGGCACTTTATGAACCTCAGGTGTTTGCTTTACGATTAAAGGCTAGATCAATTTTACGTGTTGTCACTCAAAACTGACCCAGAAGAAATAATGTTGTTAGAGCTGCTCAAGCCGTATTTGTAATGGCGACTTGTTCATCCCCTTTGCAACAAAACCTTGCATATCAGCCGGTAATTTGGCTAAAGCGTCAAGGGCTTGTTGCGAATGTGTAAATTCCCCGAACACGCATGCACCTGTTCCGGTCATTCTCGACGGCGCATATTCTACCAGCCAGCTTAAGGCATTGGCAACTTGAGGGTGCTTAGTTGTGACCAGTTTCTGACAATCATTGCTCCATTGTTGAGTCATTAAACTGCTCATATCCAATTTTGGTGTGTTACGTGGCAAATCAGGATGTTGAAAAACGGCCTGGGTTGATACATGTACATCAGGGACAATAACTAAATACCATGACTCGGGTGGTTGTACTGTGATCAACTTCTCACCGACACCTTCGGCGAACGCAGATAAACCATTAATAAAAACAGGGACATCCGCACCAAGCGTTAAGCCAATTTCAGCTAGTTTATTGGGTGATATATTGGTTTTCCATAAGGCATTTAGCGCCACTAATGTGGTAGCTGCATCAGATGATCCGCCACCTAAACCACCCCCCATAGGCAACAATTTTTCTAACCAAATATGCGCGCCGCCTTCATATTGGGTGTAACGCTTGAGTGATTTTGCGGCCTTAAGAATTAAGTTATCGCTGTCAGCGACAGAATCGGACATCGTAGAATGGAGAATTAAATCTGGTGTGTCTGTGATATGAAAATCAAGGTAATCACAATGGTCAATAAATTGAAATAGCGTTTGTAGTTCATGATAGCCATCGGCTCGCTGGCCAGTTACATGCAAAAATAAATTCAGTTTTGCAGGAGCTGGCCAACTTTTGGATATCGCTGATTTGCGAGAGTTCGTCGATGTCATATTTTGTTAACTACCTTGTTATTAGCCAGCACTGAATATTAAACCCTATTTTGTTTTGGCTGCTACCGCTGTCCATTGATTAGTTTGAATTTTTATTTGCACATCTTCACGCTCAATCTTCAACAACCTAGGCACCTGCGCGCCGCTTTGTTGTTGCCAACCTAGAAAACTGACCACCCAATTGGCTTCAGGGTCGTGACTGATTAATTGTTTAATTGTGCCATCAGGATTATAGCTGACAATTTTATCATTGCTGCCAATTTGACCTGTGATCCATAAAGGAAGGCTATCAAGTGGGATTGACCATCCGCTAATACCGGTCAGTAAATCTTGAGCATTACTGTCGCGATAGGTTTTGCCGTCAACGTCAAGTGTCGCCATACCTTGATTTGTCTTAAGGGTTAATACTGTTGTGCCTAATACCGTTGTTAAGCGTAAATCATTAGCTTTCGGTTGGTGCAGCCAATACAAATTGGTACTGAATTTGTCTTCAGATGTCTTGACGGCAATTTTCCCTTGAAGTTCCCATGCTTTGGCTTGAGCCGCATTGGTCACATTGATAGGGCTAAAATCTTCAGATGGTGTGACACTACAACCGGCTAAGACAAGCAACACGGTAACGAGGGCGATATGAAATAAAGATGCAGATAAACGCAATGGATTGCCTAGCAGTTGCTTAAGATGTTCTTATGATACTGGGCTTAAGCCATTATGTAAAAATCCTTTTGCCAAAATTAATGTGATATTAATGTATTGGTTTACATAATAGATATGTGATCAATAAATAAAAATTTAGACATTTATTCCGTTTTGTTAAGCCAATTGTGTTTTTAGTTGGTTCAATTCAGTAGAATAGCCTAATTAACGTCACCGAAAAGAACTTGATACCGTCTAATGAGCCTAGTAATAATCGGGATAAACCATAAAACCGCCACGGTAGATTTGCGTGAAAAAGTCGCTTTCTCTCCAGACCGCATTCATGATGCCATGAAAAGCTTGGCCAGTCGCACCCGCACAGGTGAGGCTGTTATTGTGTCTACCTGTAACCGTACTGAGCTATATTGCAATAATGCTGAAAAGGAAGACATTATTGAATGGTTAGAGGATTATCATGGTTTAGATCATAGCGATTTAATGCCGTGTATCTATGCTTATGAAGAACAAGTAGCCGTCAAACATTTAATGCGGGTAGCATCGGGTTTAGATTCTCTGGTGCTTGGCGAGCCGCAAATTTTAGGGCAGGTCAAACAAGCGTTTGTGAAAGCCAAAGAAGCTGGCACTATCGCATTAACGATTGATCGTTTATTTCAAAATACTTTTTCTGTGGCTAAAAAAGTACGTACAGACACTGAGATCGGTGCCGCAGCAGTTTCTGTTGCCTTTGCCGCTGTTAGCATGGCGAAACATATTTTCTCATCATTGAGCACCACTAAAGTGTTACTCATTGGTGCCGGAGAAACCATTGAATTAGTTGCCAAGCACCTTAAAGATAATGGTGTTGCTTCTATGGTGGTGGCAAATCGTACTATTGAACGCGCTCAAGCCATGTGTGAAGAGTTTAATGCGACCGCAATTACCCTAGAACAAATACCAGACTTTCTCCCTAAAGCCGATATCGTGATATCCTCTACCGCCAGCCCTTTGCCTATTTTAGGTAAAGGAATGGTCGAAAAAGCGCTAAAACAGCGTCGTCACCAACCTATGTTGTTGGTGGATATTGCAGTTCCAAGAGATATTGAAGCAGAAGTCGGTGAGTTAGACGACGCATTCCTTTATACTGTAGACGATCTGCATAGCATAATTGAACAGAACATGGCTTCACGTAAAGAAGCCGCCGAGCAAGCAGAATTAATTACTGAAGATCAATCACACATATTTATGGAGTGGATTAGGTCTTTAGAGTCAGTCGACAGTATTCGCGAATATCGCAGCCAGAGCTTGGCTATTAAAGATGAATTAGTTGAACGTGCCTTGAATAAATTATCTCAAGGCAGTGATAGTGAACAAGTGATACTTGAGCTAGCCAATAGGCTGACCAATCGTTTGATACATTCACCTACACAAGCGCTCACTTCAGCAAGCCGTCAAGGCGATTTGAATACGTTAGGCCAATTAAGATCTGCGCTTGGTTTAGATAAAAACTAAGGTTAGCGAGCTAAATGAAAGAATCCGTTATCCGCAAGCTTGAAGGCTTGCTCGAGCGTAATGAAGAAGTATTAGCGTTACTCAGTGATGCTACCGTGATTTCGGATCAAGACCGTTTTCGTGGATTATCAAAAGAATATTCTCAACTTGAAGATGTTGTCAGTAGCTTTAAGGCATTTCAACAAGCTCAAAAAGATTTCGACTACGCCAAAGAGATGCTTGAAGAAGACGATCTTGAAATGCGCGAAATGGCGCAAGATGAGTATAAGCAGTCAAAGCAAGTGCTAGAAAAGCTTGAAGATGAATTACAAGTTTTACTATTGCCAACAGATCCTAACGATGACACCAACGCGTTTCTTGAAATTCGCGCCGGTGCAGGTGGTGATGAAGCAGCTATTTTTGCTGGTGACTTATACCGTATGTATTCACGTTACTGTGAAGCCAACCGTTGGCAAATGGAAGTCATGAATGTGAACGAAGGTGAACATGGTGGCTTTAAAGAAATCATTGTTAAAATAAGTGGTGACGGTGCTTACGGTAAATTAAAGTTTGAGTCTGGCGGACATCGTGTTCAACGTGTGCCTGAAACTGAATCTCAAGGCCGTGTACATACTTCGGCTTGTACTGTTGTAGTATTGCATGAAGTACCAGAGGCTGAAGCAATTTCGATTAATGCAGCAGACTTAAAAGTTGATACTTTCCGTGCGTCTGGTGCGGGTGGTCAGCACGTTAACAAAACCGATTCTGCCATTCGTATTACCCATATTCCATCAGGTATTATTGTCGAGTGTCAGGATCAACGTTCGCAGCATAAAAACCGTGCCCAAGCGATGAGTGTATTGGCCGCGCGTATTCAAGCTGTTGAAGATGAAAAAAGACGTAGTGCTGAAGAAACAACCCGACGTAGTTTAGTGGCCAGTGGTGATCGTTCTGAACGTATTAGAACCTACAATTACCCTCAAGGTCGTGTAAGTGATCATCGCATCAACTTAACGCTATACCGCTTGAATGAAGTCATGGAAGGCGATTTAAATGTCTTGCTTGATCCTATCATGCTAGAACATCAAGCAGACATGCTTGCAGCGTTAGCTGACGATTAAGGAGTGCTCTTGACTCAGTCTTCGTATTCAACAATTGCTGAAGCCCTGCAATGGGCTTATTCACAATTAGCTGCAACCTCTGAATCTGCACATGTGGATGCAGAGGCATTGCTATTGCATTGTATGAATAAAAATCGCAGTTTTTTATACACTTGGCCTGAGCGGCAGCTGACCAGCGAGCAATTTAAAGCTTATAGTCAGATGATCGCCAAACGTCAAAGTGGCACTCCGGTTGCGCATATTATTGGTGAGCGAGAGTTTTGGTCATTACCCTTCATTGTTAACGACTCCACCCTTATTCCACGGCCTGATACTGAAATTTTAGTAGAGACTGCATTGAACTTATCTGTGCGTCACAATGCCAAAGTATTGGATTTAGGCACTGGAACAGGAGCAATAGCATTAGCTTTAGCGTCTGAGCGCCCAAAATGGCGAATTACAGCCATTGATAAAGTGCCAGAGGCTGTGGAGCTTGCTAAAGCTAATCGCGGCAATCTTAATTTAACCGAAGTGGAAATTATCCAGTCGGATTGGTTTTCTGCGGTAGAACAGCGCGATTTTGATTTAATTGTGTCGAATCCTCCTTACATTGATGAAGCCGATGAGCATCTTCATTTAGGCGATGTTCGCTTTGAACCGCAAAGTGCACTCACCGCAGGCAATGAAGGGTATGCTGACTTGTATTACATTGCAGAGCAAGCAAGGGCTCATTTACTGCCCGGTGGTTACTTATTGCTTGAACATGGCTATGAGCAAGCAATCAAAGTACGTGAAAAACTGATTGAACTGGGTTATCAAAATGTCGCCACAGTACGAGACTTTGGCAGCAATGATCGATGTACGCTAGGACAATGGGCTGATTGATAATCCTGCCTTACTCGGCATTTCCCTTCTAAGTAAATAACACTCATCGCGATATTGGTATGTGGCTGGTTGATAGAGTAAACTAGCCACCTTTTATTTTGACCTTTTTAATGAGACTTAATTAATGGAAACATTTTACAGTTTATATCCAGCGGTAAAGCATACTCACATGATGCTAGTTGCCATGAGTGTGATCTTTTTTATCGTGCGTTTTGTTTTGCATTTACGCCAGTCTCCTATTATGGAAAAAAAGTTTGTTAAAGTGGCGCCACATGTCATTGATACCTTTTTATTACTATCAGGCTTCACTCTTTGCTTTATGATCAAACAATATCCTTTTGTTGATCCATGGATGACAGAAAAAATCATCTGTGTTGCGGCATACATTGCTTTAGGCATCATGGCACTTAAATCTAACCGTAATAAGCTGTTTAAGTTTTTTGCTTTTATCGGTGCAATTGGTTGGGTAGTGTTAGCGGCCAAACTGGCTCATTTTAAACAAGTCGTATTCATGGGTTAATTGGTTTTTAATGGCAAAATATCATCTTGATGATGCAGTTTCGATACCTGAAACTGCATTTGAACTCTCTGAACATCTCGGCTTTTCAACCTCAAAACCTGCTATGTGGGCATGGTATGAAATGGCTGGTTCGGTATTGAGTCACTATGTTGTTGACCAACAAGCACGGCTTGAAGGTCTGTTTAAGTGGTTTTACAATGATTTAGGCTTTTGTGCTCGCGATGACTATTTTAGTGTCGAAGCAGCAGATTTAAGCTATTGCGTGTTAAAGCGTCAAGGTAACAGCACTACGTTATCAATATTATTAATTTTATTGGCTAAGCAGCTCGACTTAACACTCGAGGCGGTTTTATTACCCGGTAATACGGTATTAAAAAGCCAAGTGAATGATGTTATTAGATACCATGACCCGCTTACAGGTAAGGAGCTTAGCCGTCATCAGTTGCATGCATTTGTGCGCGGTGAATTGGGGAATGCGGCTAAATTAAAGCCGAGTCATCTAAAAACTGCCACGCTAAAACGTTTAATTAGCCGCATGTTGCACGAGCTAAAAGCGGGTTGCATTGTCAGCCATAAGTTTGAACCGGCAATGGAATGCTGTAATTTATTATTACAATGGCACCCAGATGATGTTCATCTTAATCGCGAACGAGCGTTTATTGCGCAGCAATTAGGTTGCATTAAAGTGGCCATGTCTGATTTACAGCACTTCATTGATTTGAGTCCGCATGATCCGGTAATTGAACTGGTTAAGATTCAATTAAAGGAACTCAGTCAACATATGCAGGTTTATCATTAATTATGTGATATTACCTGCCGAACAGGCCGCTTTGGGTTAACTCAAAGTGGCTTAAGTTCGCAAGTCGGGCGCCAGCAAGCTTAGTTTTAAAAGCTCTGCTGCGAAATCATGCGATTTGAATCACCACTGATTTTCGCAATAACAATCACAATAACAACAAAAAATATAATGTATTTGTAAGGGAGAACACTGCATGACAACGTCAGCAATGGTGAGCAATGATGCCACCGCACTGGGTATACTCGCCGTTATTTTAGGTTTTGTTTTTTACACTAGTTCATCTACCCATCCGTTTTGGCAAAAATTCTATAAATACATTCCAGCATTATTACTGTGCTATTTCTTACCTTCATTATTAAATACGTTTGGCGTGATTGATGGTCATGCGTCACAACTGTATTTTGTTGCTTCGCGGTATTTATTGCCTGCGTGTTTAGTGTTATTGATTTTAAGTGTCGATTTAAAAGCCATCCTGAGTTTAGGCCCTAAAGCGGTAATTATGTTTTTAACCGGCACGCTGGGTATTGTTATTGGTGGACCGATTGCACTATTAAGCGTATCAATGATTGATCCATCATTACTAGGTGGCAATGGCCCAGATGCCGTATGGCGCGGTATGACAACCTTAGCGGGAAGTTGGATCGGTGGCGGTGCCAACCAAGCCGCAATGAAAGAGATTTATGAAGTCGGCGGTGAGATTTTCTCAGTGATGGTGACTGTCGATGTCATTGTGGCCAATATCTGGATGGCAGTACTGCTGTTTATGGCATCAAAAGCCAAAGAGATTGATGCCAGAACGGGTGCAGACACCACCGCGATTGAAGCACTAAAAGAAAAAGTAGAAAAGTACCACGCCGAGAATTCACGTATTCCGTCGCTTCGTGACATCATGCTAATTGTGGCTGTTGGGTTTGGAGTGACAGGTTTTGCCCATTTTGCGGCAGATTTCTTAGGGCCTTTCTTCGAAGCCAACTATCCATGGACCGAAGATTACAGTTTAACCTCTAAATTCTTCTGGTTAGTAGTAATTGTGACCACTATCGGTTTAGGGCTTTCGTTTAGTCCTGTACGTCATCTAGAAGCGTCAGGCGCCTCTAAAATCGCTTCTGCATTTTTATATATTTTAGTCGCGACTATTGGTTTACATATGGATGTGTCTAAAGTCATGGATACGCCGATTTATTTCTTAATCGGTATTGTGTGGATGTTAGTGCATGCAGGATTAATGTTATTGGTTGCTAAACTCATTAAAGCGCCATTGTTTTATATGGCAGTGGGCAGCCAGGCAAACGTGGGCGGAGCTGCATCGGCGCCAGTGGTGGCTGCTGCATTCCATCCTGCATTAGCACCTGTAGGGGTGTTGTTGGCAGTATTCGGTTATGCATTAGGTACTTACATGGCATGGCTATGTGGTCAGTTATTACAAATTGTCGCAGTGTAATGCGCTAAGAGGATCAAATGGATCAAAAAATTATTCAGTTATCTAATAACGTTCAAGTCGCTAACGATAAGCCGTTCGTGTTATTTGGCGGTATGAATGTGCTTGAATCGCGCGATTTAGCAATGTCGATTGCGGAGCATTATGTGGAAGTTACCCAAAAGCTTGGGATTCCATATGTGTTCAAAGCGTCTTTTGATAAAGCGAACCGTTCATCGGTTAACTCATACCGTGGACCGGGTATGGAAGAAGGTCTACGTATTTTTGAAGAAATAAAATCAACCTTTAACGTACCGATGATCACCGATGTGCATGAAATTCATCAGTGTGCGCCAGTCGCTGAAGTTGTCGATATTATTCAGTTACCTGCATTCTTAGCGCGTCAAACCGATCTTGTTGTTGCAATGGCGAAAACCGGTGCGGTGATCAATGTGAAAAAACCACAGTTTCTAGCGCCGCATGAAATGCGCCACATCATTACCAAGTTCAACGAAGCGGGTAATGACAACATTATCTTATGTGAGCGTGGCAGTAGTTTTGGTTATAACAACCTCGTGGTCGACATGTTAGGCATGGACGAAATGAAGCAAACAGGTTATCCGGTGATTTTTGATGCCACCCATGCACTACAACGCCCTGGTGGACGTGCTGATTCTGCTGGTGGCCGTCGTGCACAAGCCACTGAACTTGCTCGTAGTGGTATGGCATTAGGTCTAGCAGGTCTATTTATTGAAGCTCATCCCGATCCTGATAATGCAAAATGCGATGGTCCATGTGCACTACCACTGCATTTATTAGAGAAATACCTAACGCAGATGAAAGCGGTTGATGAATTGGTTAAATCCTTTGAGTTTATTGATACTAGCAAGTAAACCATCAATGGCATTGAATAACTGAAACATCGGCAAATTGATTTTTAATCAATTAGACACTTAATCAGTGTCTTTTAATGGCCGTAAACAGTAATCTAATTGCCCTTGTATAAGCCCTGACTTTTTACCAAGTTTCAGGGCTTTTTTATGTAATGAGCAATAGTTAATTATGTGGATCATGTTTACCTTCCTCGCTGCGTTTATGCAGGCGTGGCGCAATGCGTTTCAAAGTAAACTCAGTAAAGAAGTCAGTGTTGCAGGTGTTACCTTAGCTCGATTCATTTGGGCTGGCCCCATTGCTGCGTGTTATCTGTATGGTTTACATCAATATCAACCTAGTGCATTACCTGAGTTTACAGGGACATTTTGGGGTTTTGTTATTGGTGCATCATCGATGCAAATTCTAGCAACAGGCTTGATGGTTAAACTGTTTAGAATGCAAAACTTTGCGATTGGTGCCGGGCTGGCTAAAAGTGAAGCATTAGTAGCAGCAATACTTGGGGTGCTATTTTTCGGCACACAATTATCCTTATTAGGCTGGATAGGCGTTGTTATTGGCGGCTTAGCAATAATGTTGTTAAGCAGCAAACAAGGTTTTAAACAGCTCTCAGTTAAAACAGTCTTGTTAGGGCTTGCGTGTGGCAGTGCTTTTGCGTTGACTTCCCTATGGGTACGCGAAGCAAGTTTAACCCTACAAGGGCCGTTTACGCATCGTGCTGCATGGGTATTACTGTGGGTTATTGGCTTACAAACAATCGTGCTAATAGGCTATTTGCTGGCAAAAGATAAATCGACTTTAGCGGCGTTGTGGCAACGACCAACATTAACCTTATCAATTAGTATTACTAGTTGTATCGGTTCAATTGGTTGGTTTAGCGCAATGTCGTTGCAGGCTGTGCCTTATGTCAAAACACTAGGCCAGATCGAGGTGTTTTTTACCTTGATGATCGCTGTTTTTTGGCTTAAAGATAAAGTTAAAATTAACGATGTAGCGGGTTTGATTTTAATCGCAATAGCAGCTGTTTTGGTCATGTGGAGCTAAATCCAGTAGCGAATAATTATCAGCTTACATATTCTGATTTGGACTGATGTACCCCATCATTTAAATTGAGTTGATGCGAGTGATAGCATCGCATTCAAGATTGACTCAGTTGTAAAACCTTGTCGACGAGATATTGATTCTTGGGCACTTTAAGATGATGCGCCTTGGCTTGCTGGCAAATATAGCCATTTATCTCATTAATTTCAGTCGGTCTATTGTGGGCGATATCTTGATACATAGATGAGAAGTTTGCCGAGGTTAACTCAATCACTTGATAAACCCGCGCTCTAACAGCTGCCTTATCTAATGTGATGTCATCATATTTAGCCACTTCGACTAGCTCATCGATAATGGCACTGATCTGTGATTGATATTCTGCTGCTGCCAATTGACCATTAGCACACTGATTTAATGCGGTTAACGGGTTTATTACTGCATTAATGGCCAGCTTTTGCCACAAGACTGGTAATACAGGCTGATACCATTCAATCGGCTGATTGTCACTTTGCAGATGAGATATGCGCATCTTTAACGCTGTCGACATAGCAGAACCACAATAATGTCCTAGCTGCGTTACGCCAAACCCACTGTGCTTTACCTGCCACTGACTTAACTTCAACGCCGCTTGTGAAGTGGTGCCTAACGTTAAGCCTATACCCTGATACTGCGAAAGGGCTGCAGCAACCAGTAAGTGCGGACCTAAACCATTATGGAGTAATACAATATGGCATTGGGGCGACAATTTCGGTAATAAAGGTAAAAGTGCTTGCTCGACTTGATAGGCTTTAACACACACAAACAGTAATTCAACTTGTACTAAGCGGTCATCATCAGTTCCCAATATTGTCGCTAATGATTCATGATTGTGCTGTGTGTGGTCAATGAAATTCAACGGCTGTTGACGAGTTAGCTTATCTCGGCCAATAAACATCACATCGTTCGTTTGGGTATTAACACTCAGTTTGTGATACATCAACTGTCCAATTGCACCTGCACCTAAAACGGCAATAAGAGTATTATTGTCGTGTGTGGATGATGTTGGCAACGTTGGTGTATTGGCCATAGGGCTTTAACGATTCGCTTTTAATTTACGGTATTTATTGATAGAAAAGTGCAGTAAGTAAAATAATGCAATCCCAAAAAAGTCGGCAATAACATCGGCAGCTGAAGCGCTGCGATAAGGTAAGCGAGATTGAATCAATTCAATTAACACTGCATAGGTAGCTAGAGAGATACACAAAAAATACCAACGCGGTTTAAAAGCGTAATGTGCTAGATATGAAAGGGCAAAAAAACTGCCTAAATGGCCCACTTTATCCATATGGGCGAAAGTCTGCGGGTAACTTGGTTTTGAAAAAACAAGATAGCTAGTCACTATCACAGCAACAACTAACGCAAGTTTAAAAATATTTTTATAAGTGATCACGAGCGTAACATCAGCCTTGTGAAACGAGAATATCGCTAATAATAAGAAACCTGTTTAAAATTGTCACTAATTAACCTCTATAGAAAGTAATAATTGTTTAATAAGGACATTTTTTACTATTGATAATGACAAAATCATAGTCGTCAAACTCAATACCAATGGGCGTTTTAGCCTCATTATCAATTAAAATAGCTGGTTAATGATATTTTGTTAATCAATAGGATATTAGCGAAAGATAATCGGCTCAATAAAGCCTAAGTTGTACTTCACTATCCTGTTAATGACTCCTAGTGTAAAATAGCCATATATAAATGTGATGAATCAAAGAGGAAAGCAACATGCCATCTATGGATATTGTGTCGGAAGTTGACGAAGAAGAATTACGTAACGCGGTAGAAAACTCTCGCCGTGAAGTGGCTGGTCGATTTGATTTACGTGGTAAAGAAATCGAGATTGATTTGAAAGACAATGTTGTTACCTTAAAATCAGAAGACGATTTCATTTGTAAGCAGTTAGTCGATATTCTGCGTATTCAACTTAGTAAACGTAACGTCGATCCGTCGTCAATGGAAGTCGATGAAAAAGCGGTTCACAGTGGTAAAACCTTCAGTTTAAAAGTTAATTTTAAGCAAGGTATTGATTCACTGGTGGCTAAAAAGCTGGTTAAAGCTATCAAAGACAGCAAACTTAAAGTGCAAGCCGCTATTCAAGGCGACTCAGTACGCATCACCGGTAAAAAGCGCGATGACCTACAAGCTGTCATGCGTCTAGCCAAAGAATCAGAACTCGGACAACCATTCCAGTTCGACAACTTCAGAGACTAATCCTGAAGCAATAAAGAGAAGCCGATATGCATTAATCGATATTGGTTTTTTAAATTTATCCTGCTTGTCAGATTTTAGATCAGATAACATTGTTTTGAGTTTTGTCATAAACAGTGAATAAGTAGCAAGCTTTGTCTTAAACTTATGTTCAACATCATTACCTACGCTTTGACTTAATTAAACTAGTAATACATATCTACTAATGAATGTCGAAACCCTATTGTTGGCATTTTTAATTAAAAGTACAAATTGCCATGCAATGCTTAGTGTATTGATATTGTTTGTTATTTTATAGTGATTTGATATAAGTATTTTCACATTGATGGCATTGGTCTGTTGTTACTTTTGTTTCGAATAGACTTACTTTGATTGCTATATATTTTCTGTCATAGTTAATTTATCTAACTGTTTACAGACGTTATTTAGTGGGTAGGGCACAGTACGATCCTGTTTAAAATACTATTATGACTGAAGATATTACCATTCCACTTCCATCGCTTATTCATCGAATCGGTGGGGAGAAAGCCAAGCAGGCAAAAATCATTGCGCTGCAATATGACTGCGAGCTAAAGCGTGTGCGTCGATCTCGGAATTGGGGCATTATCGGTGAGGCGGTTAATATTCAGTCGTTTACTGAACAGTTAAAAGCACAAAGTGATGATAATTTTCGTTATCTTATTCAAAAGATTGAGACTGCGCTTCTTGGCCATGCAGATAAGTTAGAGCCACTAGACGAAAAACTTGTCCGCTTAATTAAACAAACACCAGGTATCACCTTGGGAGAATTAATCCAACTTACCCAATGTACGTTAACTGAGGCGCGAGTGGCTCGTTTTAACGTCGATTTTTGATTATTTCAAAGTGTGCTTTTTATTTTTTATGCTGCAGAATCGCAATACTCAGGGCGATACAAAATACAACGCTTGTTGTTTTGAGCCACAAGCTCAGTATGTAAATTTACATCGCAGTGAATAAACAGAGTTAAAGATAAGCAACCTAAGTCATCAATTGTTTTATTGACACAAATCGCAGACACAAGAGCGATGTTCATATCACTTGCTCTTGGGTGAAGGTTAATCGGTTTAATGCGGATCTGAGAATTATAGGTATGAAATAAGGGTGTAACACAAATTGCATTACACCCTTCTGGATTTTATTTTTTAACTAGTTAATTTAAGCACTCTACTTAATCACTAGAAACGATATTCAACACCGATACTAGCCTGTTTAAAGTCTGTTTCTGTGTCGGAACCGTTAGATACATTATCTAAGTTAATTTCTGCATCATACCAAGTGTACTCTGCATTAATTAGAAAACGATCTGTTACCTTAAACGCTACACCTGCACCGGCAAACACACCTTCATCATCTTTATTGCCAGAAAACCCGACTACGTCATAATCTGTTGAATACCATAACTGACCACCTTTGGCATATAACTCTATTCGCTCAGCAATGGGCAATGTCACTTTTAGACCTGCGGTATAACCATCTGTTTCAGCACTAGATAAGTTGTTGCCGTAACTACCAAAATCAATATAGCTACCTTCTAGAGCTAAGTATTTGTTGAAGCGATAACCGACTAGGCCCTGGAGAACATCATTGTCGTCATCAAAGTCATCTTCGCCATCAACTTTTAGGTAACCATAATTAGCGCCGACATAAACGCCATTTTCAGCTGCGTCTTTCTTGAAGTCATCAGCGTGAGAATAAGTACTAAAAGAGGCTAACGAAATAAGTCCAGCTAAAGTAAGAATCGTATTTTTCATAAGGTACTCCTAGTTAATTACGTAAATACATCTAACTACTTACAAAACGGATGCCAACTTTATAAAAGTAACAGCGAATTATTTATCGGTATTTAAATTTAACGGTTAATATCAATGGTTTATATTGTTGTTTTTGATGAGGGAAGGTGGCCGGTGATTATACATCAAGTGAAATGGCTTATTTTTTCACCCGCTTAATGAGACAGCAATAATGTAAAACGGTATTTTTTTCTGATTAAATTGTAATTTTTTCATATTGAAAATATATTGTTATCAATATGTTATGGTTTATTTGTTGTTGTCTACTTTCTAGGAAAGATAAAATCTTGGTCATAAACTTGCTATGTTGATTTAGCTTTTTAAAGTGTAGGTTTGTCCGATAGCGTTAAAGTACAACCATTAAGTAAGAATAATAACTATACAGTAACAAGCCGAGTAACCGGATTATCAACACGGTAGGATCGTGAACCTAATTTCATATCGATTTTGGGTTAACGACTATGACAGGCTTAGTAGCTAATCTAGTAGCTAATCTAGTGGCTAATATTGTACATTAAGGTTGCAGGTGACAATGCTGCTAACCAAGTGGTTTTAGATATTATTTATATTTATTCAATAAAAATATTTACAAGCTTAGATATTCGTGTATTATACGTCTTGCTCTGACATTCAGAGTTATTAATGAACATCAAGTAAAAGAAAAGCCTTAGAATCTCTTCGTTATCGTTGTTATCCTCTGTGTTTCCCTTAGCTTCATCGTGACATTCAATAATTCAAGCTTGAGCGCATCGCATTTTCGCGACAGATTGATTAATTTTAATATATAAGGGACACATCATGTCTAACAAAACAACTGGTTTAGTAAAATGGTTTAACGAAGATAAAGGTTTTGGTTTTATCACTCCTGATAACGGCGGCGCTGACGTGTTCGTTCATTTCCGTTCAATCACTTCAGAGGGTTTCAAGACTCTTGCTGAAGGCCAGAAAGTTTCTTTTGATGTTGAGCAAGGCCAAAAAGGCCCACAAGCTGCTAACGTAGTAGCTGTGTAACTCGACGTTATAAGAATAACGCAAACGGTTTAACGACTGTTTGCGTTTTTTTATGCCTGCAATTTAACAATTTATATTGTTAGCGTGTATAGGTACTTCATTTTGGCCGTATAATAACTTCAAATTTGGTTTAATATTTATCTACTGCTTGTTAATCAGCATCCTTAACACGAGCAGAACCCAGCACTCACTTAATAATTTACTCATTTCTCAAAAACCCTCTTTCTACTTTGATCTGAATCAACGCTATTAATCGTAAATCGATTCATTATATTAGCTGTACATCATACTGATGATTACGGGGCCATAATGTCAGATAACAAACTCATCTTGATTTTAAAAATCTGTATCTCGATAGGGATTAGCTTAATTTTATTAGGCATTTATTGTCATAATTTCAGCGAAACGATTGCAACGATGGGGGTTAATGGAATCATTATTAGTGCTATGTGTGTGGCTTTTGGCATGGCGTTGTCGCTACCAACAAAAATGTACCTGACTTTTATACTGGTTAAGCGTGAAGTAGAAAAAACCACATGACTTCTTTTTAGTCGGCTCATATAAGTTGATTGTAAATGTTTACACTGCCTACATTTCAATATCAATTTTTATCTCCCTGATTTTACCTGCTCGAAATAATTTTTAATGGTGATAATTTCTTCTACCACCTTTTATCCTGACCAATTTATTTTTGCAAAAAGCCGAAGTTAGTAAACGTAAAAGCCTTATTGAGTGGCTTAGTTGCAATTTAATACTTAAGTATGAAAGTTTTTTGTAGTTGATTTTAATCGATTTTCTGTGAAGTTCATCACTGTGAGACGTTTAATTTGTTACATAAATAGTGATACTGGTCTGTTTCGACATAATGATAGGGAATTTGTCGTTATAAAAGTCTATAGCATTGATTTTATGAATATTAAACTTATAAGAAACTAACTGCATTATGGTGAAACCCCCACTTTTTTGGTTGAATATATGTGACTTTTGTTAGTTTTTAATGGTTTTTTGGATGACATTCGTTTTTGGATCAGTTATTACTGTTTATACAAACAGGAAATAACATTTAAGGAAAAATAATGCCTTCATGGTTTACTAATGTTCAGCTTGGTTTTGATATGGCGACAAGCTTAACAATCGTTGGTGCTGCAGTTACTTGGGTTATTCGTGAGAAGAAGCAAGCTGAAGCCGAAAAAGTGCGTGGCATTAATCAACAGGTTCGCTCTACGAGTCTTAAAAAAGTACAAGATGTGCTTTTTGAGATGGAAGATAAATTTTCTGTGCTGATCAATGAAACACAGACCTATGAAAATATGATCGATAATCGTGTTCGCAAAGTAAATGATCAACTCGATTTTTCTCGATTGAATTTAGCGATAAAACGAGACGATCAATTTCTGATTAAAGCGATTGATCGTCTCCAAGCTATTCGCGAAGAATTAGGTCAGTTTTATGAATTGATTCAGGTTAGACGTTATAGCTTGATACCTTTACTTGATGCTATTGAAGAAGGTGATAAGTATATTGGTGTATTCCAACAAAACATCGACGAGGTCGGTGATGCTTATAACCAAGTGACATCAGGAAATGTATCTCTGTTAAAAGAGCTGGAAGCAGTTATTTCAATGCTCAACAAACAGTTTGGTGATGAGCTTGTTGACGTATCTGATGAAGTCAAAAAAGAGCTTTTTCAAAAGATATCGACAGATGAAACCTTTATGAAACCAATACAATCTATCATTTATGATGAAGATTATTTCTATTGGGTACAACGTTTTGTTCCTGCAGGAAGAGAAGACGATTATTTAGAAAAGGTTGTTAGACCAAGTAAAATTGAAGATAAAGAGCTTTGCTCTGAAGTGATGGTTCATTTTATTTTAGCCTTAATTGGTAAGAACCATGAGCTAATTTCTCAAGTACTGAGAACGGCTTCAGGCTCGGTGATGAAAGCACGAATCGAGTGTAAAGATATTCTGATTTCACTTAGTGCTATTTCACATAAATTGGTTATGGATAATAATGGTGAAACACTTGAAAAAGTAATCGCTAAATATGAGTCTGAAGAGTACTTTGGCCGAAACGTAACTATTCGCTAGTCGATCTATTTAACATTGAACCTGCTGTTTATATTTTTGCAGATGACTAGGGTATGTTGATCTTTATTGGTTGAATTTTGTTCGAGTTAAAAACGTTTTAAACGAGGCGAATGGATTGCTGCCTAGTCATCTAAGCAAAATGCATTCAACAAAGAGTAAAACGTTTTTAGCCGAACCTTTCGGGCAGCGTTTGTAGGTCATTTTTACTGCGTTATCGACTTTTTATGTAGAATAACTACACCACAAAGTCTCTACTTTGTCGCTCATGTGTAAGTAATGGCCAACAATTCTCTGTAAAAACAACCTTAAAAGATCAGTAAGACCTAGTGTTTCTAGGTCTTACCGGACCTAGTGGCAGATGAATGAGGGGTGAAAACCCTTCATCATTTATACACCGGGTTTAGCTTCAGCAAGACTGGCTTCAACCTTTGCCGTTAATACATTCATAATACGATCTGTGACGATTGGATCTACAGTGATAACTGTTTATTTACATTGAAATGAGCATGTTCATCAATTTAGTCATTTTTATAAACACTAGCACTGTTCTGCTGCTAGCGAATCAATAGTGTTAATCCTGCAAAATCAGCTTAAAGCTAACATTTTGGCAATTAACCCAAGACTATTGGCTCAAAAACACCGATAATTCACCCTAATTTAGACAAGCTGGCCGTTTGGTTGCGCAAGACTGTGGATATATTCAATGGAAATCAAAGTAAATTTTCTCGATAATTTGAGACTCGAAGCTAAGTTTGACGACTTTACCGTCACCGCCGATCAGCCGATCCGCTACAAAGGTGATGGTTCTGCTCCTAGTCCTTTTGATTATTTCTTAGCATCTTCAGCACTTTGTGCCGCTTACTTCATTAAGGTGTATTGTAAAGCTCGTGATATTTCGACTGAAAATATCAAATTATCGCAAAACAATATCGTTGACCCGGAAGATCGTTATAACCAAATCTTCCAAATTCAAGTTGAGTTACCGGATGATATTTCGGATAAAGATCGCCAAGGTATTTTACGTTCAATTGATCGTTGTACCGTTAAAAAAGTGGTTCAGACTGGGCCTGAGTTTAAAATCGAAACCGTTGAAAACTTAGACGCCGACGCCAATGCGATGTTGATGGGTCAAACTGAAGCCGATGCGAGTACTTTTATCTTAGGTAAAGATTTACCGCTTGAGCAAACCATTAAAAACATGACAGGCTTGTTAGCCGACCTTGGTATGAAGATTGAGATTTCGTCATGGCGTAACATTGTGCCAAACGTGTGGTCTTTGCATATTCGTGATGCGGCTTCTCCGATGTGCTTTACTAACGGTAAAGGTGCTACTAAAGAGAGCGCGTTATGTTCTGCTTTAGGCGAGTTTATTGAGCGTCTTAATAATAACTTTTTTTATAACGATCAATTCTTTGGTACTGAAATCGCCAATAGCGAATTTGTGCATTACCCGAATGAGAAATGGTTCGCGCTAGAAGAAGATGATGCTCTGCCTACTGGCATTTTAGATGAGTACTGTTTAGACATTTATAACCCCGATGAAGAGTTATGTGGCTCACATTTAATTGATACTAACTCAGGCAATAAAGATCGTGGCATTTGTGCTATTCCATACACGCGTCAGTCCGATGGGGAAACGGTCTATTTCCCGTCTAACCTTATTGAAAACTTATTTTTAAGCAATGGCATGAGTGCGGGTAATAACCTGCAAGAAGCCCATGTGCAGTGTTTATCTGAAATTTTTGAACGTGCAGTTAAACGT
This sequence comes from Shewanella sp. SG44-2, assembly GCF_014164215.1. Classification (NCBI taxonomy): domain Bacteria; kingdom Pseudomonadati; phylum Pseudomonadota; class Gammaproteobacteria; order Alteromonadales; family Shewanellaceae; genus Shewanella; species Shewanella sp. SG44-2. The sequence goes on along the minus strand of NZ_JACJEU010000011.1, from coordinate 79,802 downwards.
CAAATTATCGAACAAGAAATTGTACTACCCGATGTGCCAATGGCAGTTCTAGAGAAATTCCCAAGTATTTTAGCGGGCATTAAAGGGCTTGAAGAGCAAGGCTTTCCTATTGTAGTGAAAGACGCTTCTTTAGGCGGTCAATTTCCTGTTATGTGCGTGACCTTAATGAACCCACGTACTGGTGGTGTTTTTGCCTCGTTTGGTGCACACCCTAGCTTTGAAGTGGCATTAGAGCGCAGCTTAACCGAGTTGTTACAAGGCCGCAGCTTTGAAGGCTTAAACGATGTGCCAAAGCCAACGTTTAACAGCATGGCAGTGACTGAACCAGAAAACTTTGTTGAACACTTTATTGATTCAACTGGGGTTATCTCTTGGCGCTTCTTTAGCAGTAAGTTTGATTATGAATTCTGTGAATGGGACTTTAGCGGTGCCAGTGAAGAAGAAGCCAGCGGTTTATTTGGTATTTTAGAGGCCATGGGCAAAGAAGTGTACATTGCCGAATTTACTGATTTAGGTGCTTCTGCGTGTCGTATTTTAGTGCCTGAATATTCAGAAGTGTATCCTGTAGATGACTTGATTTGGGACAATACCAATAAGTCTTTAAACTACCGTGAAGATATCTTAAATCTGCATTCATTAAGCACTAAAGCGTTAGGTAAGTTAGTTAATCGCTTAGAAGAAAGTCAATTAGATAACCACACTGATATCCGTACGTTAATTGGCATTGTGTTTGATGAGAACACGGTTTGGGGCCAGTTAACCATTATCGAATTGAAGATTTTGATTTATCTTGCATTAGGCTCGCACGAAGACGCGATTGAATTGGTTGGTGAGTTCTTACAGTTTAACGACAATACCGTTCAACGAGGTCTGTTTTATCAAGCTGTGAATGCGGTATTGGAAGTGACTTTAGATGAAGACTTAGAGCTTGAACACTTTATTGGCAACTTTAACCGCATGTTCGGTAAAGAAATTATGGACAATGTTGTCGGTTCGGTTAATGGCACAGTACGCTTTTATGGCCTGAGCAAAACCAGCATGAATCTCGAAGGTATTGAGCCACATTTACGTTTGATCGAAAGCTACAAAAAACTGCATCAAGCGCGTAAAGCAAACCTTAGTATCTAATTTATTGGTTCTGTTTTGCATAGTAAAAAGCCCGTCACTTATGTGGCGGGCTTTTTTGTCGCACTATATTATGAAGGAGTGACGTGCTTACTGTTTGTCTAAATAACTTTCTACAGCAGTGGCTCTATCTTCGGCATGCTCTATTAGCTCATCGATAGCACGATAAAAATCGCTACTGCTTTCTAAAAAGCTATACCCAGATACTTCAGTGGTCGCATAAGGAGCAATCAGTGCAGAGTAAGCATTGTAGCTTGCTTGCATTTTATTGGTTTCGAATGCATCGCTGATAACCTCAAGTAAAAACTGGTTGTAGCGGTCACGGTATACATCATCTGCGTACAGTTTTGATATGAGTGGCCAGCTGTTTGAGTTGAGGTCAGAGAAGTCTAACGACAATGCGCCACCTTGTTTGCCGTCTTGCAATGCTTCGTTGTTGTCCCAAGGTATCCAGGTCAGTTTTGAATTGTCTGGATTGCTATATAAATAGTAGTTGTGTGGCATTAAGCCGTAAGTGTCCCAGTTTTGAATGATGCCATTAACGGCTAAGTATTTTAAAAATACATCAACATCAAATACCGTTTCTAAATTGGCTCGCCATGTTTCAGGGTCTGTGGTGCGAGTGTCGTCGTGTAAGGCGGTAAATAGGGCTTGTATATCTGACCAATCTTCGTCGTCTTCGTTAGTTTTTTTCTCAAAATCTTCTTGATTAAATGACCCATCAACAAACATTGCGCCATTATCTTCGGGTTTGTACAAGTTACCTTTGTCGCTAGAAAATTGCGTGTCGATTACCGTGTCATCAATTTCTTCTACAAGAGTATATAAACCAAAATATTCAGGGCCGTCGCCATGGTCAACGTATAAGGTATAAAACCCAGTGTGAGATACCGCAAGCCCTGCATCTTTAAACACATCCGCAGCTACTTTTTCACGTAACATTGACTCGTCATCAAAGTTGTTTTTTAAACTAAACTTTTTAAAGCCATAAAAGCGTTGGTTTTTAATTTGCGGGTAATCGTCTTCATACTCGTCGAAATCAAGTTTAAGCGCCAGTTTCAGAATGCCTTGTTGCCAGCTAGTTTGCAGTGATGAATTACCTTTAAAGCGGATGCCGACGCGATACCATTGCGTGCCGTTATAAAATACTTCAGCTGGAACAAAAATAGGATCTTCATCGGTATCACTTAAGCTATTTGATGAGCTTCTACCAAACTCACCATAAAGTGCTGTCATGTCATCTAACATGCTTTGCCAGCGCGCTTGTGTGACAACGATATCAAGCCGTTTAACTTCGGTATCACTAAATACTTCATCAAAGTTAGGGTCGACATTTTTACTGTGAGTTTCGTCAGTCCAATCGGTTGCTATAAAATCTGCGTCGGTGATCTCTGTTTCGGTATCAGTGCTTGTGTCAGTATCAGCGCTAATGACCGTTTCGGCTATTTCGCTGCTGTTATCACTGTCGCTACCACAACCTGTGAGTATGAAAGCACAACTTAGTGTCATGATAAGTAATAGTGTCATTGGCTGGTTAATTAACCGCTTTTTGAGGTGTAAGTTATTAAGGGAAAACATCGGGCTCTCCTAGTACTTGGGTAAGATTGTTAACATAAAGTCATTACCAGTATGTTAGAGAGTAAAAGTGCAGAAACTGCACAGTGAGTGTGGAACAAAATAGCAATTCGATAAAAGTGCGATCTTGTTCAAAGTGATATATTTGTACGCTAGTAAGCAGTCACCACCGGTAATAGATAAGATAAATGAGTTTACAGTGAAGAGATTTATCTTTAGGTTAGTGAGTTGTAACAATGTTAACGCCTTGTAAGAAAACATAATCTTAATAATTAATATTCAAGGACGATAAATGAAATCTTCACTTTTTTTGATTGGTTGTGTTGTTTGCAGTCCTGTATTGGCCGCTAATGAGTTGCCACCCATTTTAGATTATTATCCCGAGTGTGCACCGCAAGTCATCAACAATCCGAGTGACAAAGTGGTTTACGACATCGATTCTGAATCTGAAAAGACAGGCGGTTATTTGCAACTAGCATTGGTCGAATTACAGCGTAAAGCTCAGTCTGTAGGAGCTGATGCGGTGATTATCGAGCGAATCAATATCGGTAATATTGATCGGAGTATTAATTTAGAAAACGATACAGGTAAGATTAACTCGAGTGTAAAAAAAATTCATGTGTTAACGACAGTACAAAACATAAAGTTATGTGATGACAAGCGGTTAACGACGACTCCCACGCCATATAACAGTAAAGGTTTGTCTATATCGCGTACTGAAACAGTCGTGATGCTCCCAATGCTAAGCGATACTAATTTACTAAAACAAGCTGAAAAATTTAATGCACCGCAAGCTATCGTCACCATCAATAGCGCTTACGGCATCAAACTTGGCGACTCATCGAGCCAACTGTTTAATCTTATGGGACCACATAGCGTTCAATTACTGCTAGATAATGGTTCAATGGCATACAGTTATGGACGTAATTTATAGTTTTTTGTTAACAACGATAGCGTGTCCAATATTACTCAAAATCAAGGGTTATTTAATAGCCATGGTAAAAACCAAATTGCTTTGAGTGGCAATTATGATAATGAAAATTGGAGTATTGCGGGTAAGATAAAGCGTGGCGATGAGTTGCAAAAGGTAAAGCAATCTTTGTCTTTAAAACCACAACAAGATGACTATGTTTCCATTGGTGATAACAGTAAGTTAGTGCTGAACTTTGAAAGCTACAAACAACGCGAGTCGACCGATGCTATTTACCGCCTAAACGGTTTTTCAATTTTACCATTAGTCAGTGTAAACCACTCTGAACAGGTTAAATTCGCATCATTTAGCAATATTGATATTGCTAAAATTGTGGCACTAAAAGATCTGCAGACTTACAAACTAACGTTACCGCAGTTAGTGAATCAAATTCAGCTTAACCAAGATGGTCCGCTAGTGTTAATTAACCCGAACATATTATTGGGAATAGATAACCAAGGTTTGGTTAATAAGATAAAGGTAACCGAATCTGTTCTTGGCGAGCAGGATATTAATCAGTTTAATCAGGTGCTAGCGCAATATGACATACCTAATACCAAGTCGGCATTTTTAGATCGCTATCCCAATGCTGAAGACAACTTTGATAATATACTTCTGAATAAAGACAATATTTCTATGTCAGTAAATTTTGATTCTTATGATGACGATGCTCAATTGATCGAACTCACATTATCATTTTAATGCGCTAGCTAATTCATGCCATTTAGTTTGCTGGTGACGCTATATGCGCGGTGGTACCAAGCTAATACACAATGATATAATTGGCTAAATAAAGAGTTAACGCGTTGATGTTAGTTTGGTCATTCAAACTGCTGGGAATACAAATGAATATTGAAAATGATGTGATTGATAATTTAGCCGAATTAGAACGCTTTTTACTGTCGGTGGAAAAGGGCGGTTTAGGTTTGGAGGGTGTTGCCGGTGTGGGTATGGCAACTAGTAATGCCGACGGTCGTCATTTTGTTGCGGTATTTGGTGATAACCACAAGCTATTACTTGGCCGCTGGATTACCGCTGAAATCTTCGAAAGCGGCCAAGAGATGGTTAAGAATGGGGTTAAATCAAAGCACTGATTGTAGACTCTATTTTGATTAAAAGGGGCAGAAATTCATTTCCGCCCCTTTTTACTATTAGTGGCTTAACATCATCACTTATCTGAATTGGTTGAGCCAATCTTATGAATCGCTAAATCAGCTCCAATAAATTCATCTTCTTGGCTTAAGCGTAAATTCGATACTTTATTAACCGCGCCATACACAATCATACCGCCAACAATTGCCACCACAACGCCAGCAATACTGCCAATGAGTTGCGACATAAAGCTGACCCCGCCAAGACCACCTAAAGCCTGCTGACCAAAAATACCCGCAGCAATACCGCCCCATACACCGCATAAACCGTGTAGTGGCCATACGCCTAGAACGTCATCTATTCTGTTGCTACGCTGTAATTTGGTGTACACCAGAACAAACAAACCTCCTGCTATACCGCCAACCACAAATGCGCCAACAGGATGCATTAAATCAGAACCTGCACACACAGCAACTAAGCCTGCTAGTGGTCCGTTATGAATAAAGCCTGGATCATTCTTACCCACCACAAGTGCCACAATCGTACCGCCAACCATAGCCATTAAACTGTTTACCGCCACTAAACCACTAATACCGTCGAGGGTTTGCGCTGACATAACGTTAAAGCCAAACCAACCGACAATTAACACCCAAGAGCCTAGCGCTAGAAAGGGAATATTTGATGGCGCAAATGCGATTCCCGGTTTACGACCACGGCGAGCTCCTAATAAGTAAATGGCGACTAAGGCTAACCAACCGCCCATGGCATGCACTACAACGGAACCGGCAAAGTCATGAAATTGGGCGCCGAATTGGCTTTCTAACCAAGCTTGAAATCCATAATTACCGTTCCACATAATCCCTTCAAATAGCGGATATACGAAGGCAACAATTAAAGCTGATGCCAATAAGAAAGGTCTGAAGCTGCCGCGTTCAGCAATACCGCCAGATACAATTGCTGGAATGGCTGCTGCAAATGTGAGTAAGAAGAAAAACTTAACCAGTTGGTAGCCATTATCAGTGGTTAAGCTTTCTGCGCTGACAAAAAAGTGATTGCCATAAGCTATTTGATAACCAATGACAAAGTAGGCGATAGCGGAAAAGGCAAAGTCAGTTAGAATTTTAACCAAGGCGTTAACTTGGTTTTTATGCCTCACGGTGCCCATTTCTAAAAATGCAAAGCCTGCGTGCATGGCTAACACCATAATTGCACCAAGTAAGATGAACAAGGTGTCTGCACTTTGTGCAATGACGCCAATAGCATCACTAATATTATTCATTTCAGTTCCCACAAAACGATTCTCTGTTGAAATTCATACTTTTATAAAGCAAAAGTCATTCCTAAACCGATACATGGCTGGCATTTTTCTGAACCTATATGGTGCAAATGTCTGAAAATGTTGCTGAAATGATCCATTAAATGTACTACTTCGGTGCATTTTGATGTCAACTCAGTACTCAATAGTGTCCGTAATGATTGATGCTTGGGCTCGGAATGTCCCATATTGGTGCGTTAATGCTTGTCTTTGGTGCGTTGCGCTGCAAGTAAATTAACTTTATGTTAACAGTCGTCATTAAGATAATATTGTCCAATAACAAGGATGAAAAATACACTAGGTGTAAAAATCCCGACTCCAGATTATTAATAACTGATCCCCAATAACATCTCACTAGAAACAGCATTACGGGAGCAATATGACAACAGTAAGAGTGGCAGGGGTTGGAATGATCCCTTTTTGCAAACCAGGTAAACATGAGCCCTACCGTGCGATGGCGGCTAAAGCGATTAAGTTAGCATTAACCGATGCTGGTCTTGACGCCAAGTCAATTGGCCAAGCATATGGAGCCTATATTTATGGCGACAGCACCTGCGCGCAGCATGCATTCTACAATGTAATCCAAAGCGGTATTCCAATTATCAATGTTAACAATAATTGTTCTAGTGGCTCGACAGCGTTATTTCTTGCGCGCCAAGCGGTGTTGTCTGGACAAGTGGATTGTGCGTTAGCGTTTGGATTTGAAGAAATGCAACCAGGTGCATTGGGATCGCATTGGACTGACAGAGAAAGCCCTTTTGAGCGGATTGAGCCAGTGTTAAAGCAGTTTAATGCCCCGCAAGGCCCAATTGCATTGCGCGCTTTTGGTGCAGCTGGCCGACATTATATGGATAAGTATCATGTCGGTGCCGATATTTTTGCCAAGGTGGCCGAAAAGTCACGTCGTCATGCGTTACAAAATCCATACTCGATGTTTTCAACGCCATTAACGTATCAGCAAGTGCTTGATGATAAGTTAATTTACGATAACTACTTAACACGGCTTATGGCTTGTCCTCCCACCTGTGGTGCAGCTGCGACCATCGTTTGCAGTGAACAGTTTGCCCGTCAAAACGGCATAACATCCAAGGTAAAAATTATTGCGCAGGCAATGGCAACTGATACAGAGCAATCGTGGCAAGACCCAATTTTTGCCGTCGGTAAGGGTATGAGCCAACAAGCGGCGCAGCGGGTTTATGATGATGCTGGTATCGACCCCAATGATATTGATGTGATAGAGCTACACGATTGCTTTACTCCAAATGAGGTGATCACTTACGAGGCATTAGGCTTATGTCCTGAAGGCGGCGCTGCTGAATTGATTGCTAATGGTGACAACACTTATGGCGGTAAATTTGTCATTGGGCCATCGGGTGGATTAATGTCGAAAGGGCACCCAATTGGTGCTACTGGGTTGGCACAATGTACAGAGCTGACATGGCACTTACGTGGTCAAGCTGGCAACCGACAAGTCGATAATGCCACATTAGCGCTGCAGCATAATGTAGGTTTAGGTGGCGCGGTGGTGGTAACGTTATATGGCGTTTAACTAACGGTTTGATTTCATGCTGCGCTACATTGCCGTTGATGTATGAAGGAAATGTAGCGCAACATGGTGGGCTGTTCGTTAACTGGCTTTTTTGCGACTAAAAGTACGTCGGTAAAAGGTCACCACACTGAATGATAAAATCAATGTGCCAATGAGTGACACCAAGGTAATCAACATTACATAGCTTGCTGGCATGTACAGTCCATCGTGTAGAGGTCGAACAAAACTGGCAATTTTAGCTGATAAAGGTCGGTCACTGTGTTTGATTACTGACTCAATCGTTCCTTGTTGATAATTCATGCTGATGCGATCAGCTTCTCTTAACCACACGCCCTGATGTTCATCGAATTGAATACTGTACACAAGGTCTTGTGGTTTATCTGTTTCTGCTTGCTGGTCTTTATTGGGCTTAGAGCGTGGTTTACTCACTGATACAAGCTCTGCGTCTGGCCAAATTTGTTGTGCGTTGCTTAGCTGGCTTAACCAATGACTTGGTTGGCTGACAGAATAAGGTAGTGTCTGTTCGCTGGTGGCATCTTGCTTAAGAACACCTGTCCATAAGCTGTTGTAAGTGACTAAAAATCCGCTGATACACAATATAAACAATGGTACTGAAATAAATAATCCAAGTTGAATGTGACTTTTAAGTAAACTGCTTGAGCGGGTATTTTTAGGAATACTTTGTTTTAATCTAAATCCATTTCGCACTCGCCACCACAGGTAAATGCCAATTAAGGTTACGATGCCCCCCGCAAGCGATGCCCATGCATTAATGTATTTACCACCATTGTCGATGAGAAAATTTCGATGCAACCAAAATACCGTGCTATATCCAGGTAAATCGAAAGAGGAGCTACTCGACAGTTCATTTAACTCTTTGTCCAATGCAATTGATTTACCACGAGTGCTAGCTTGAATATATGGCGTATGTTCTGTTGGAAAGCGAACAGTACTCATGTCGGGATAGCGCTCAAATACACTCGCAACAGTATCGGCTTTTTGTTCAAGTGTGATTGGAGAGTATGTTTGATCTTTACTGTCTAGGCGTTTGAGTAAATCAACGCTACCGAGATATACCCCTGTGGTAAGTACTATTAACATGGTGATGCTAATAAAAAAACCTACCCAGTTGTGAAACCATTTTAATGTCGAAACCATGTTCATTTTTGTTTGCTCAAATTATGCCATGCAGTATTGCAATAGAGTGTTAAACCTGCTGATTTTATTATTTTTTATAAACGTTAATACAAATCCATAAACTTGCGGTAATGATAATTAATCTCAATTATTTGTTCAATTAAAGAAGTGTAAAGATGGGGGGGATAAACCCATTTTATCGTCTAAATATCGTTTTGGCGTAAGTGCTTTATTCTGGGATTGTTATTAATTAGATCGTACTTCACCCTATTAGAGCCGTCGCTACGCATTTCTAGATGCCTCAATAACTAGCCACTTGAAATGTTCAAGTGGCTAGTAGAATTAGCATCAACGGCTGAGTTTAGTGATTATTTTATATTTTTTAAAACTCATACTATTTTGATAGTAAACAATATTCTCTAATGTATATTTGAATAACAACAATCAATTTGAACAATCATTCAAAATAAACTTGAGCGAGCGTTCAAATTGATTTATAGTGGTCTCAATTCGAAACGCAACACTCCTAAATTTATTTATCTAGAAGAGAGAATATTATGACTGCATTTACTATTCACACTGTAGACACAGCACCAGAAGACAGCAAAGCAATGTTAGAAGGCGCTAAAAAGCAAATGGGTATGGTACCTAATTTATTTGGTGTGTTGGCAGAATCTCCAAGCACGTTGCAAGCTTACCAACAGTTACATCAGGCTTTTTTAGACACATCATTTAACCCTGAAGAGCTAACGGTTGTATGGCAAACCATTAACGTTGAACACGAATGTGGCTATTGTGTACCAGCACATACAGGTATTGCACATTCAATGAAAGTAGACCCAGCGTTAACTGAAGCATTACGTAATAAAGCGGCGATGCCAACTGCAAAATTACAAGCGTTACAAGATGCGACATTAAGTATCGTACGTAACCGCGGTAACATTTCTGAAGCAGAACTAGCAGCATTTTATGCCGCAGGTTATGGCCAACAGCAGGTGTTAGAAATCATTTTAGGCTTGTCACAAAAAGTGATCAGTAATTACACCAACCATGTAGCAAAAACACCGGTTGACGATGTATTCAAAAAGTTTGCTTGGTAATTCTTTACCAACATTGTTACCGACATTTTTATCGACATTTTTATTAAAGATTATCATCCACGATAAGTCGATGAATGTATGACTTCATAATACCAATGCCCGCGTTATCGCAAATGGCATTGGTATTTTTTTATCAGGTTTTAGTGAACAAAACGCACTTGAACAGATGAGGACCACCAAATGACAGCAAAGATTAAACTCGATATTATTTCAGATGTTGTGTGCCCTTGGTGCATCGTTGGTTATAAACACTTAGAAGCGGCGATAAATGAACTTGGGCTACAAGATCAAGTTGAGATTGAGTGGCAACCATTTGAACTTAACCCTAACATGCCTGCTGAAGGTGAAAACCTGCGTGAGCATTCAGCCAGAAAATACGGCACAACTCCAGAAGGTAGCGTTCGTGCACGGGCTAACATTACCCAACAGGGGGCTGAACATGGCTTTATTTTTGACTATTTTGAACAGATGAAAATGGTTAACACTTTAGACGCTCATGTGCTGTTGGAATACGCTAAAGAAGTGGGTAAGCAAACTGAGCTTAAACTGCGTTTATTCAGTGCCTTTTTTACCGAACATAAAGATATTTCAAACCGTGAAGTGCTGACCGCTGAACTCATTGCGGTGGGTATTAATGCCGCTGAAGCCATAAGTTTACTTGATAACGCAGCAGTGGCTGAACAGGTTCGCGCCAAAGAAGCCCATTGGCAGCAACTCGGTATTTCGGGTGTGCCCACGGTCATTTTTAACCAATCGAGTGCATTAACTGGCGCGCATCCAGTTGAAGCGTATAAACAAGTTTTGGCTGATTTAGTCGCCCAGCGCTAATACGCTAGGACAACATCGTTTGAGTATTGTTATTCCGAGTTTAGGTTACTTATACCTGAGCCACGCTAATCACCTGTTTGGTTGATGCAGTAATAACCACTGGGATTGATTTTGAGGTTGGGGTGTAAGAGCCAATTCCGACGCTGTTGATTGACACCAGTGGATTCGTCTCTGGGTAATATGCGGCAATGTTACCGCGTGGAATATCGTAATAAACCACGCTAAAACCACAGACTTTGCGGACGATATTATCGTTGGCAATAGACTGTATATCAACAAGTTGGTCTTCAAGAATATTAAGTTGAACAGCATCTTGTTGGTTCATAAACAATACATTCCGCTTGCCTTTAATACCGCGATACCGGTCGTCCATGCCATAAATAGTGGTGTTGTATTGGTCGTGAGATCGCAAACTTTGCAGTAAAAAAATAGCTTGTTGTTCGGCGGATGACGCAGTTGTTTGTGCATTGCTTGAACAATCTGCAATAACTGAATTTGGCAACTGACTAGGATTAAATTGAGCTAACTGGTTAGTGGTATTCCAAATAAGCTCAGCAGCGCTATTCCCCAGATAAAACCCGGCAGGTTGCTCGATACGTTGATTAAAGTCACTAAAGCCGTCGATGGTACTTTCGATAAGCTGACGGATTAGTGCATAGTCATCACGTAATGCCAGCCAATCTAGTTTATTTGCGGCATGGTTTGTTGAGTTTAGCTGAGTCGAGCCGGAATGGTTAAATGTTGCATGAGCCATTTGAGCGACAATATCAATTTCAGATAAACATTGTTCTGAGGCGGGTTCGGTCATGCCTGTTGAAGCATGAACCATGCTAAAGGTATCTTCAACGGTGATTTTTTGAATGCCGCTTTGCTGCTTGTCTAATTCAGTGCGGCCTAAACAAGGTAAAATTAAGGCGTCGTGTGTTACTTGTAAGTGGCTGCGATTAAGCTTAGTGCTGATTTGAACATTCAGTTCAGCATTGCGCATTGCTTGATATGTAAAATCAGTATCGGGCGCCGCAGCCGCAAGGTTTCCACCTAAACAAATTAGCACCTTACTCTGTTTACTGTGTAGGGCTTTAAGGGCTTCGACCACATTGTGGCCCGCTTGCCGCGGTAAGCTGGTAGACAAATGTTGTTCTAAGCGGGTAATAAAAGCGGCAGACGGCTTTTCATTAATGCCCATAGTGCGGTTGCCTTGCACATTACTGTGGCCGCGAACAGGGCATAATCCGGCGCCTTTTTTACCTATTTGACCACATAGCAGATGCAGATTAACGACTTCACGAATAATGTCGACCGAATGCTTATGTTGAGTTAAGCCCATTGCCCAGCAACTGATCACGGTTTTGCTGTCACTGAACACGGTAGCGGCCTGAATAATCTCTGCTTTTGTTAGTCCAGATTGTTGTTCTATTTTATCCCAGCTAGTGTGTGTGACACTGTGTTGATAATCTTCAAAAAATGCACTGTGCTGCTGTATAAACTCATGATCTATTTTATCTGGACGTTGTTCAATAATAAATTTAGCCATGCCTCGCGCAGCGGCCATATCGCCGCCTAATTTAGGGGTTAAATACAAATGGCTGATGGTAGTGGCTGCTGGTGTGAGCAATTCTATAGGACTTTGTGGACTGGCGAACTTTTCTAAGGCAACTTCTTTAAGATTATTGAAAGTGACAATTTTACCCCCTTTTTTGGCGGCCTTGCGCAGAGTATTCATCATTCTTGGGTGGTTGGTGCCAGGGTTTTGGCCAAACACAAAAATGGCTTCGGCGGCATCAAAATCTTCTAATACTACCGTGCCTTTACCTATTCCAATGGCGCTAATTAATGCGACACCACTAGCTTCGTGGCACATGTTAGAGCAATCGGGAAAGTTATTGGTGCCATAAAGCCGGCCAAACAGTTGGTAGAGGTAGGATGCTTCGTTACTGGCGCGTCCAGAAGTGTAAAATTCAACTTGGTCAGGGCTACTTAAACTGTTGAGCTTGGTGGCGATAATCGAAAATGCCTCAGACCAGCTTACTGGTTCATAGTGATCTGTTATCGCATTAAAGCGCATTGGTTCGGTTAAACGCCCCTGATACTCTAACCAGTAGTCGGTCTGTTTTGTTAGTTGGCGTACCGAATGCTGAGCAAAAAAATCGCGACCAACGCCTTTACCTGTTGATTCCCATGCCACGGCTTTAGCACCATTTTCGCAAAACTGAAATGCACCTTGTTTGTTATCGCCCCATGCACAACCGGGGCAATCGAAGCCATCAGTTTGATTAACACGGAGTAAGTTTTTAAGGTTTTGCTTAGTGTGTTGGCTGCGAAGTACATGAGTAAATGTGGCTTGCAGTGAAGGGAATCCGCCGGCTTTGGTTGGTTTTTGGTGATGACTAGACATGAATTTCTCCGATAGGGCTCAGCGATAGACGATTAACATTGAAGTGAGAGTCGTAACTGGAATAATAAATAGGCGCTGAAAACTTGGGTATGTGAATAATGTTGAGGTTGTATTTTAGTGCCAGCTTGACCGCGAGTTGGCTTGGCGAAGCTAGACTAATAAGATTGTTAGCGCCAAACAGCACCGCTTTATGGATCAATTCACTGCTACAACGACTGGTGATTAATAAGGTATTACATGATGTTTTTTGAGCCGCGGTTGTTTGCCTTATTAACATGCCGATAAGTTTATCGAGTGCATTATGACGGCCAATGTCTTCACGACAGGCGATAATGTCGCCTTGGGCTGTTAACGCTAAAGCCGCATGTATCGCACCACTTTGTTGAGCTTTTATTTGGCTGTCGGCAATGCGTTGTTTTAAGGTCTCAAGGTTATTAATGTCAATGGGGCGAGTGACCGGAAGAATAGGTAATTGAGGCAGTGCATGCTCTATTGCTTCAACACCGCAGATGCCGCAACCTGTAGCACCCACGAACCGACGTTTTTTACTGTTTAAGGCCGACAGACAACGATTGGCGATAGTCACTTCAACCATAAAGCCGCTATCTGATGGCGTTATTTGAATGTCATGTACGTCATGATCGTATTGGATAATGGCTTCGGAAAATAAAAAACCAATCGCAAAGTCTTCAATATCATCAGGAGTGACCATCATCACAGCATAGTTAATCCCGTTAATATTAATGGCGGCAGCCGCTTCCTCTACCAGATGTTCAATGGGTGGCAACCATTTGTATGAAGCATTCATGTGTATAGACTCAAAACCTGACGTGGATCACAGTTTAGGGGGCGCTAATACACAAAGCCAATCAAACAAATTTATGCGGTGATAGTTTTTATCTATTAATATGATGGAATTGATAGGTAGACTTTGAAGGGTGTATGAACCTGAGACAGTTACATTATTTTTATGAATTAGCGCAGTTTAAGCATTTTGCTAAAGCAGCCAAAGCTTGCCATATTACCCAGCCGACTTTGTCTGCCAGTATAACCGCGTTGGAAAAAAGTTTTGGTACCGAGCTAGTGGTGCGCGGCAGTCAGTTTGTTGCGTTAACCGATGCTGGACAGATTGTATTGCGCTATGCAGAAAAAATGCTGTTAGATCAAGCGGCGTTAAAACAAGAATTGAGTGTGTTTAGTGGGCCCTTAATCGGCTCTTTGAGGATTGGCATTGTGCCGCAGTCGAGTGTCGATATTATGCCGATAATTAAAGCATTCAATGAACTGCACCCTAATATTGCCGTGACGCTATTAGTGACCACCAATGAAAAGCTGATTGAACAACTGACTTTGCATCAAATTGATATCGGTTTAGGGTTTGATGAAAACCTTACTGAGGCGAATCGTCGCACGTTTCATTTTTATCCGCAGATTGATAATGATATGGCGGTATTATCAACCCAAGCACTTGTTAATCAACTCGACACTACTGCGCTAAGTGATAACCGATTAACCCTTAATAATTTGCAACGTTTACCATTGGTGTTGTTGAGCCAAAATATGCAGTTTAGGCAATACATTGATAATGCGATGGCAAAAACGGATTTGCACTTTAATGTGGTGTTAGAAACCGACTCGCTATTTCATCTAGTCAGCGCGGTAAAACACAATATTGGCTACGCGATTGTCAGCAGCGGTATTGCAAAATCGGCTCAGCAGTTATTCAATCTGCATTACCGACAATTGCAAAGTATTGAATCGGGTAATACCGTGTTTATTACCCGTAAATACAGTGTCTCACCTGCGATGCGCGAATTTGTGAGTCTGATTGAAATAAGGTGATTTTTGCAGATGTCTTGCCGTTAAAGCGTCATGCTAGCAAGTTCAGATAGGCGTGGATGTTGTTAATATCGCATCGTTCAACTTGGCTGGTGGCATCTTAACGGCAGCAAAGATAACACCTGTTAATGACAACGCTGCTTTTTGGGTGTCATAGCGGTCCTAAAATAGCTGTCCTAAAATTGATGTCTTAAATGATTGCAACTTAACTTGGGTTTATGTTTGCTGCAAGCCTGTGATTGTTGATATAATAGCGGGCTAAAAAATTTATCTATTTACAGACTTTTTTATCTCGCAATCACTGCCACATCGCCTGCAGGAATAACTATGATTAACCACTTTAGCGTACTGGGCGTCAGAGCCAATGCCAAAGAAGATGACATAAAAAAAGCCTATAAACGTTTATCGAACAAGTATCACCCTGACAAATTACTTGGGGCGTCTGACGATGAAAAACAACAAGCATCTGTTCAGCTCCAACGAGTCAAAAAAGCTTACGAAGTGTTGTCAGATAAAAAGCAGAGAAATGCTTTTATCAATGATTTTAACAACGTAATTGTTACCGATCCTACAGCCGCTATGCGCGGATTGTGGGACGAATATTATTCCTGAGTATCCCATGGCTAAACATCTTAATATCTCACGCATTAATGAGCTAAAAAATAATGCCAATGACAATATAGAATCTTACAACGACCCTGATACGCCAAATGCACTGGCAAAGTTTACTAGCCAAATCAGAGAGATATTGTTGGCCGATCCTGGGATGCTAGATTCAGTCCCTGAATATTTACCTGTCGCGCTTTATGAAAGAGTTAAGTTCTCGCCTGAGTCAAAGCGCCAATGGGCGCATTGGATTAGCTTAAATATTCACCCAAGCTGGGATGAATTTAAAACGACGATTGCGTTTAACAACGCCGATCTTCCTCTGGCGCTTGCGGTACGTAAATATAACGAAGATTTGCTTATCGAAAGTTGTGCCGTGGTGTATTTATTAGAAACTCAGGGAGATACAGCGCCCAAGCCTGAGGAAGATGATTCTGATGGTCTTCATGAGCATGAACGTGATGAAAACGATGATGACGACACGGACTATGATAGCGATGAAGAAGGTTATTATGACCAATATGATGAGGATATCGAATGAACAGTCTCATTGAAATAACAGCCGCTGAAATACAAGAGCTGGCTAATGTTGAGCCTAAACAGGCCAGCAAGAGATTTGAATTGATTGCGACATCAATGTCAGATGATCAGTTGGTTGAAGTTATCGAGAAAATGGATATCGTCACGCTGACACAAATTAATAGTCAGCATGATATTTCGTGCCCATCTATTATGTCTGAGTTAATGACTCCAGAACAGATCCGCGACATTGTCTGCCAGCAGCCGCTTTATTGGGAAGAAAAAATCAAAAGTAATGCCGAAGAGTTAATGCAGCATACTTTTGATTTTATGACTTATCTTATTCGAATCCAAGACAGTGAAGAGAAACAAACCGCAATTTTAGAGTGTTTGGCTGAAGATCCTGCTGCGTTGTTTTATCTATCGATTCCGTTTATCGAGCTTATTTTAGGCGGTAGCAGCGGTGATGACGATGAGATAAATGACACTTTTGATGATGAAGCGGATGAAGAAACCGTGGGTTACTCAGATTGGCAAGCCGATGAAGAGGCACACAGTCTTAGCATTGATGACCCTCGTAGTTTATTAGCATTGATCCGCGATCGGGCGCCTAATGTTGAAAAAGCGATTAAGAACATGCTGCGTAACACCGGCTCTGACTGGCAGCTAATTATCAGCCAGTTTGCCAGCGAGTTAGTGATACAGGCGAAAGAAAAGAACCAGGTCACCGACGAGTATGCTGAAGTTGATGATATGTTTAGCTTTCTTGATTAAGGGTTCTGCAAATGCAATTGGTATTACGTGACGAAAATCAGGGTCCCTATCTGAGTCGGGTGTTGGCTTATGGCCGAACCGAAGAATTGCTCAGTAATGAGCAATTGGGACAGATCAAAGCGAAAGCCATTTTGATGAGCCTTAAGTTCGCTGATAAGTTTTATAACAAGTATAAAATGCATTTGCTTGAAGAAGCCGCGCAAGATGTCATTGGCATTGTTAGCATCGGCTTAATGGCATTATCGGACCAAAGTCAGGCTAATGCTATACGGTTGCTGCTGACTGATGACGGCGTAGTTAAGTCGTTCCAGAAGGGCTGGGGGATGCTAACTAAAGTTAGTCAACACAGGCTTCATGGTAAATCTGTTTATGGCGACGTGGATAAAGTGTTGCTTGATCAAGTCTCGAGTCCACCTGATTGTGACGAATGGCAAGGCTGGGCTTACTACCAAGAAGCATTAGCTGAGCATAATCGCCAGCAATCAATTAATGCCTTATTGGCACAGTTCTACATTGTCGGCACTTTTGATCCAATGGATTATATTAATCTAGAAAGTACTCTGGCAGAAGCCGTGTTATATCGGATATTTTTTGACGGTAAAAAAGTCCGTCAAGATCTTAAACGACGCATGGCTCGTATAGAACTTAAAGATGAATGGTTTAACCTCGAGTTTATCGAGCAACAAACTAAGGCAGCTTTAGCTGAGTTACCTAACGAGCTTGCTGATGCAATTCGTTTAGATTTAGGTAAGCATTTTAATGCTGCATTGTTACGGACGCTGCATTTCTCTCGTAGCTATCAAGAGTTGGCCATTCAAAATGCCTCTCCTGAACGATTGGAGCGTCTGGAATACAAAGAAGGCTTAATTGGTCTACTTGGTTGGCCAATTTATATCGACTTGTAGTTTAGCTTTAGGAAGCTTGCGAGTGAGCAAGCTTCCTACATTCACTGATTATGTCTGCCATTATTTACTTCCGGATTGCGCATCACTATAAAACCTTTCATTACCGTTATGTTGTACATCATTTATACTCAGCATTGAGTTAACAACGTTTTAATCTTATCAATAAATTATTCTAACTCACTGTTTTAAAAGCTTACTTAGAGGTTTTTTGTTGCAACGCTTTTCTTTCAAATGGCACTTATTGCAAATACTGTTGCTTCCCTATTCAACACTGACTTAATGGTTAACTTATTCATATAGCACAATATATGTAGGTTGTATCTTCTACTATCCGAGCGATACAGAGGTGTGGATAGTGTGGTGTCAATGGTATTAATGTTCACTGAAGAATTGTCTCGCTAATTGATTATCAAATAATTTTTGATAATGTTTAGCTTTTGTGGTGGTTCATTGGCAGTCATAATCCCAGTAATATAAGGCTTTGCTGATAAAGATCGTTAAAGTCGGCTATATTCTAAAAGGGTGTTGTATGAATATTCGCTTTGATCACTTGTCATTAAGTGCTAGAAATCCGCAAAAAATGAGCGATTTTCTCGTGGCGTTATTAGATTTAACCGTTGGTACTCGACCTAATCTTGAGTTTTCTGGTTATTTTTTATTTGCCGGTGACAAAGATGTGATACATATTTTTGCTAATCAGCAGCCAGATGTGAGCAATCAACTGTCGCAAAATGAGCAGCCGCAAAATATTGTTCATCATGTGAGTTTTTTCAGTGATGACTATCAAGATGTAATGGCAAGAATTGCCAAACTGGGCCTGCGCTATTCTATTAATGAAGTGCCAGGATCATTGATTAAACAAATTTTTGTTCGCGGCCCTGAAGGCCTCATTATTGAGATCCAAGCGTTGCCGAATGACTAATATGCTTTGTAGTTGTGTATGGTATTGGTTTTGTGTCATATTTTACCATTAAGTTAAGTCGTTTTTACGTCGTTGAGAGAGTGATGGTCGACAGTAATTGTTGATAATGATATTGGCTAACTAATTGATGGAGTTTATTTTACATCTGCTTTTCTGTTAGTTGTTAACGCGCTAATCGTTCTTTGGGCCGAGTCTGCTGCCTATTCCACCTTTTGTTTAATTGCTCCTAGGATCCAATATGCTGAGTAGCTTACGTGCTTATCGTTCGTCCATTATTTTACTGAGTGCCTTACTGCTGGGCGGATTGTTTGGCGGGTTATTTCCTGAGTGGGCTATCAAGCTTAAACCTATTGGGCAAATTTTCCTCAATCTATTATTTATGATCATCGTGCCTTTGGTTGCTGTGAGTGTGATGTCATCTATTGCTCACATGACCGATTTAAAGAAATTAGGCGCGATACTTGTGTCTATTATGGCAGTGTCGATTGTCATGGCGATTATTCCGTCAGTGGGCGTGGTGTTGTTGGCGTTAGCATATGATCCCGCGCAAGGGGTGACATTAGACTTAGCCAATACCGTAGATGCAGCCTCTGGCAGCATGGACTTTGTCAGCTTACTCACAACTAACGATTTTGTCGGGCTACTCTCTAAATCAAACATATTAGCGTTGATTATTATGTCGGTGATCGGCGGTGTGGCCATTGGTCAATCTGGTGAAGATGGCCAGAGAGTGGGGCGCATGCTAGACAGTTTAAATACTGTGATCATGAAAGTGATTTCGATATTAATGTATGTGGCTCCAATTGGACTTGGTGCTTATTTTGCCGCGACTATGGCAAGTCAAGATACTGAATTAATGGGGACGTTTGCGCGAGCTGTAGGGCTGTTTTTTGTGGCGATGGCTATTTACCTAACGTTAGGTTCGACCTTATATGCGTGGATTGGCGGTGGTGCACAAGGTGTGAAACGTTTTTGGCAACATATGCTCGAACCAGCTGTGACGGCATTAGGCACTAGCTCGTCGTTAGCGACATTGCCTGTGACTATTCGTAGTGCTGCTAAAATGGGCCTAAATGAGCAAATTGCAGAGATTAGCTTGCCGTTGCTAGTCAATCTCAATAAAGGTGGTGCAGCTGCTATTACCGCGCTAAAAATCGTGTTTATTTATTCGTTATTAGGGCTCGATTTTACGACCGATGTATTTATGCTGACGATTTTGATTTCGGTATTATCTGCGTTTGTGATTGGCGGAGTACCGGGCGGAGCATTTTTAGGTGAAATCTTT
Organism: Shewanella sp. SG44-2; assembly: GCF_014164215.1. Taxonomy (NCBI): domain Bacteria; kingdom Pseudomonadati; phylum Pseudomonadota; class Gammaproteobacteria; order Alteromonadales; family Shewanellaceae; genus Shewanella; species Shewanella sp. SG44-2. Next base: position 59,866 of record NZ_JACJEU010000011.1, on the reverse strand, counting down.
ATTGTGACTACATTAGGTTTACCGATGGAAGTGATCCCCATTTTAGTCGTCATTGGGGCCATTACCGATGCAGCTTCAACGGTGGTTAATGTGGTGCATGATTTAACGGCAACGCAAATTATTGAACGCATCAATGGTAAAAATTATATTGTGGCTACGCCAACGAGCCGCTTACAAGAGTAAGCTTCAATATTCTGTTAATTAATGTTTATCCGATCAAGCTGCTGCTACACAGTTTCGCCCGCCAGACTTTGCCGAATATAAGGCTTTGTCTGCGCGGTCAAGTAAGCTGTGGGCTGAATCTTCTAGCCTGTACTGAGCTACACCTAAGCTGATTGTTAGCTCCATTCCTTTAATATTTTGCATGGCAATATATAGCCTTAACCTTTCGGTAAACTCAATCGCATCAGCTAATGTCGTGTTGGGTAACACCACCACAAATTCTTCGCCGCCCCAGCGTGCTAATAAGTCGTCGTTGCGCATTTGGTTTTGCAATAACTGCGCGAGTTGGCATAGCACTTTGTCTCCGATTAAATGGCCGTGATTATCATTAATTTGCTTAAAATGATCGATGTCGATAATCGCCACAGAAATAGGGTATTGAGTGACGGCTTGTTTACTGAGTAAATCTTGAGTGGTTTGATGGTTTGTCAGTGGATGGTCATCGGCATAAGGCTGGTAAATAATCGGTGCTTCGTCTGTTTGTTTTATCGCGTTAGTAGTCTCTGTTGTCATAGAGGTATTAGCTGCTGGTGTGGTCAGCAGTGTATCAAGCGCGAAATCGAGTTTTTCACGGTTATATAGTCCGGTGAGTTTATCGGTTTCAGCCATTTTTTGAATTTCTAAATTACGTAATGCCAGTTTTTTATAAGCGGAAAAGCGGGTTTTTTCGTAAAACCTAAACAGTAAAATTTGCGCAACACACACTTCAATAACGTTGAATAATGAACCTTTGCTAAACGTCACAGGTTGAGGATTCTGCGTTTGCAGGTAAACGAGAAAAGCACACACACTAAAGCAGATACATGAAATAAATGTGCCCCAGGTTCGTCCGATAAGAAAAAATGAAAAAGGCGGAATCAAAGTCGCCCAAAACAGTGAATGAGAATATCCCTTGGTCGATATCACAAATAACATAATCAAACTGGCTACCATGAGAGTAACAGCCCATGCGGTTATCTTTACATGTCCCGTACTGCGAAATCGATAGTAAATGCCCAATGAAATAACTAAGCCTGAACCGTCGAGTAAGGCATATTGATAACCTTCAAAATAGAACAAGTTGATCAGAGTCAGAATGAGAAAGTAACTCGTGGTAATGAGTAACGAATGCTCGATTAAACGGATACGCCAATAATCAGGGTGATCAGGCGGATACTGAGAGAATTGTTTGTACCAATATTTAATCATAAGCATTTTCCGAAGTGACATTAAGTGAACGTTAATCTTTGTAACTTGATCACCGTATCTTTCAATCCTTGAAAAGTGATACTTCAGCATAGGTAAAATATTAAAAAATAACCGTCTATTTAGACGGTTATTTTAAGGTATAGGTATGACAGGGCGATTATTATTTATAGTTTTGTTTCAATTAGCTTCAGAATGTCAAAACAGGCGCCCATGGTATGATAATCAGTGTTGCCGAATGGACTTTTTAGGTTATCTATCTTTTGGTTGTCTTGAGTTAACATGCTAAACCCTGCACCGGATCGATGAGCGACCAAGTGTTGCTACGTGCAATGCCAAATTTTGTCAAATGGGTATTTAACAGTGGCTTTTAAACTGTGGTTTTCAAACTTTGGTTATTTAACTGAAAATACCTAGCGAAGAGTATTTGACTGGAAGCATTGAGCTAGCAGTATTGAATTAGACGTTTTGCGCTATAAGTATTGAGGTAAGAGTACCAAAGTCGCTTGTTGTGAATAATCAGCTTCATAATTGATTGTTATTATTTGCACTCAAGTTGTCATTACAAGCACTGATATGCCGCCCTACAAATGATTTTAACTTATACGCCAAACTTGAAGCATATAGTTTGGCAACGTATCATGCGCTTTTTATTGCGATGAGCCCTTCTATAATGCGCCACTTAACCACTCGTTATCATTCCGACACCCCAGCAGATTTTGTTGCCGCGAATCACCAAACGATGCTAACGCGGCTTGCTGCTCGTGCCATTGTGATGCGTAATAATCAAATATTAATGCTTTACACCCAACGTTATCATGACTATTCATTGCCTGGTGGTGGCGTTGATGTAGGTGAGGAGATAGAGCAAGGGCTGATCCGTGAGTTACAAGAAGAAACTGGCGCTCAACAAATTCGCAATATTAATCCATTCGGCTTATATGAAGAATATCGCCCTTGGCAACGAGATGGTTATACATCGGTTAATATGCTGTCTTATTGTTTCACTTGTGATATTGACAGCCAGCTGGGGGAAACCCAATTTGAAGCTCACGAAATTAATAACGGCATGATACCAGTATGGATTGATATCGATGAGGCTATTGGGCATAACCTTGACACTATCGCCAACAGCAGCAAAAAAGGCTTATCGATTGAACGAGAAACCTTTTTGCTGAAATTGATTAAACAAGAGTTACTGAGCTAGCCTTAAGCCATTGTGGCTTAGCAAAGTAGCATATGGCTATGTTGTATTGTCAGGCTGATGTTATTAGCATCAACTCAGGCTCACAGCTCCGTTAGCCTATAGACAATTCTTTGGCTCTTGTCGTTGCGCACGCCATTGCGCTGGCAACTAGCTCATCAAGATCACCATCCTGAAATGCCAATATTGCCTGTTCCGTCGTGCCTTTAGGTGAGGTCACCTGGTGACGTAAACTTGCCAAATTATGCTGACTGTTCATCGCCATTGATATAGCTCCCATGGCACTCTGCAGCACAGCTTTAGCGGCTATTTCTGGCGGCAATCCTTGTTCAATTGCAGCTTTTTCCATGGCTTCTAAAAATAAGAATAAATACGCCGGTGAGCTACCCGCAGCCGCCACGATGGTCGACATTTGGCTTTCTTCTTTTAACCATACGGTTTCACCTACAGCGCGCATGAGTCTTTCTGCTAGCGCAATGTCATTAGCGTGAGTGTCTGGGCCTGCATATAAACCTGTTAATCCTTCACCAATGGCGGTCGGTAAGTTTGGCATGGCGCAAATGACTTTAGGCGAAAAATGCAGTTTTTGGCGGAGTGTTGCATGTTTGACACCCGCGGCAATCGAGATAACGAGTTTACGGTTATCGTACTGCATAACTTCACTCAACTGCTCACACACTACAGGTACTACAAAAGGCTTAACGGCAACAATGATGACATCAGCAAACGCAACGGCAGCGGTGTTGTCTTGATGTACTTTAACATTGAATTTATCGATCAAGTCGTGTCGGGTGGTTTGGCTGGGGGCGCACACTAGAATATTGGCACTGTTATGACCTTGTTTAAGTAGGCCGCTGATTATGGCTCTTGCCATGTTGCCACCACCGATAAAGGCGATACAGGTATTGGGATCTAATGATTCATGTTGAGAGATGACAACCTCCGAAAATGTCGCTAAAAAAGAAAAGGCCACGCTTTCGCTTGGCCTTTGAATTGTGGTACCTGTTTAATTATGCGCGAACTTGACCTACACCGCTGACTAAGTATTTCTCAGTGGTAAGTGACTCAAGGCCCATAGGTCCGTAGGCATGTAATTTGCTCGTGGCAATACCAATTTCAGCACCTAAACCGAGCTCGCTACCATCAGAAAAACGAGACGATGCATTAACCATTACTACCGAGGCATCCACGGTACGTTGAAAACGCGTAGCCGTTAATTCATTTTGGGTACAAATCACTTCAGTATGATGGCTACCAAAGCGGCGAATATGATTGATCGCATGGTCAAAATCAGTGACTTGGCGAATGGCTATTTCTAAATCCAAATATTCTTGGCCGAAATCATCATCGCTAATAACGTTAGCATGCTCAAAGTATTGCTGGGCATTTTTGCTGACATTAATACGCACTTTATGTGCAGCAAGTTGGGCTGCCACTTTAGGTAAAAATTCTGCTGCTACATCTTGATGTACCAGTAATCCCTCTAGAGCATTACATACTCCAGTGCGTTGGGTCTTGCCATTGAGCAATAAAGAGATCGCAATATCGAGATCGGCATCTTTATCAACATACAAATGACAAACACCTTTAAAGTGTTGAATAACAGGAATTTTACTATTATCCGTAACAAAATTGATTAAGCCTTCGCCACCACGTGGAATAATGACATCAATAAAGTCACGTTGCTGCATAAGCTCTAGTAGTAAGGCGCGATCTGGATCGGGTATCACAGTGATCAGTGCTGGTGGTAACTGATATGCTTGCAATACATTTTGTAAAATAGAAGCAATGATTTTACTTGAATGTAGTGCTTCTTTACCGCCACGCAATATCACTGCATTACCTGATTTAAAGCACAATGCACCCGCATCAGCGGTAACATTAGGGCGTGCTTCATAAATCATACAAACAACGCCTAAAGGTACGCGCATTTTTTGAATGTTTAGACCATTTGGTCGCTCACATATTTCACGTACCATGCCGACCGGATCGGGTAATGATGCAACGGTTTCGATACCCGCGGCCATTGATTCAATACGTTCAGGTGTCAGTGTTAGTCGGTCTATCATTGCCGCGCCTAAATCCGCTTTTTCGGCATGGTCAAGATCCAATAAATTCGCTTTAATAATATCGTCGCTGTGTGCTCTAAGTGCACGGGCCATATCAACTAAAATGGTATTTTTAACTTTTTCATCTAATAGGGCTAGAGTTTGTGCCGCTGTGGCTGCTGCTTGCGATAAATCTTTAATTAAACTCATAGTTGCTCCAAAATGGCGATGTTTTTGTCAGAGATCAGTGGGCCCGTTTTTTGCTGGGCATTGTTGGCAAATTCACGATCTTCCTGGTCTGCAATAAAATGTAATAAACAACTACTGTAGTTTGATTTGGCTTTAGCCAATTTAGTACCATCGCCTTTGCGCACTAGAACAGTATCACCGACGGAAAAGTTGCCTCTTACGGCCACTACATCGTCTGTGGTTAGTTGAGTATCATGTTCTTCAAGGTCAGCGCTAAAGTCATTTTCGACAATTAACTCACCTTGAATTTGTGAGGTATGCATCATCCAATGCAAGTGTTCTTGCATCGGTACATCATACGGGGTGAATAAAGTGCCTGGATTTTGGCCCTTTAAAAGTTGATTGAATGTGTCCGCGTCAAAACCATCCACAATCATGGTTTCAATTCCGTGTGAAATCGCTTTCTCAGCGGCTTCAATCTTGGTTAACATGCCACCAGTACCTACGCTGCTCGTAGCACCGCCAGCCATAGCATAAATCTCAGCATTGATTTCACTGACTTGCTTAATTAGCGTGGCATCTTCATGTAAATTAGGGTTTTTAGTATAAAGCCCTTTTACGTCAGAGCAGATAATTAACGCATCTGCATCCGCTGCTGCGGCGACCATAGCTGATAAATTGTCATTATCACCCACACGTAACTTGGCTGCGGTAACAGCATCGTTTTCGTTGATAATGGGAAGTAAGCCATTGTCTAACAGGGTAAAAATAGTATTTTTAATGCTGATATAACGGTCGCGATCGCGTAAATCACCATGGGTAAGTAATAACTGCGCCGAAGGGAAATCAAATAACTTATCCCAAGTGGCCATCATATCGGCCTGGCCTGCTGCTGCCATGGCTTTTTTAAGCGAAATGCTTGGTTCTGCCGTATCAGGGAATCGATGTCTACCAGCGGCAACTGAACCTGAAGATACCAATACAACTTGGCATCCTTGAGCGCGACAGGTAGCAATAAACTGTGCAATACCTAATAAATAATGGCTGCTACAACCTTGTTGATGGGGCGCAATTAATGCGCTTCCCACTTTAACGACAATCCGTTTCCAATGTGAAGTTGACATAGTATTGTTCTCCATTACTGTTGCTCGGTTAAAACACGATTCGCTTCATGGAAGGTATCAACTGTTTTATTACAAGGATCCGAGTCAAGAGCACTGGCAATCCAAATCACTACACTACTAACAATAAAGCCTGGGATCATTTCATAAACCACGCTGGTTAATGCTTTTCCGTCGGCAAGCACAGGAGCATATATCCAAAAGAGGACGGTAGCAGCACCTGAAACAATACCAGCTACAGCGGCTTTATGAGTGAGATTTTGTTTGTATAAACTAAACAATACCAGTGGACCAAAGGCCGCGCCAAATCCTGCCCAAGCATTACTCACTAACGATAAAATACTGTTAGAGCGATCCAGTGCTAGTAAACTTGCCACAATGGCAACTCCAGCAACACCATAACGGCCCATTTTAACCATTTCTTTATCCGTTGATTCTTTCTTTGAAATCACCCGATAGATATCTTCAGTTAGCGAGCTTGACGATACTAATAACTGTGAAGATATGGTGCTCATAATCGCGGCTAAAATAGCTGCAAGCAAGAAACCACTGATTAAAGGATTAAACAGTAATTCTGAAAATATAATAAAGATGGTTTCAGGATCACTGACTTTCATGTCAAATTTGTTGGCATAGGCAATACCGACTAGACCTGTAGCCAGCGCACCAACGATAGTGACTGTCATCCAGCTCATGCCAATTCTTCGTGCGGTTTTGATATCCGAGACTGAGCGGATAGCCATAAATCGTACAATAATATGTGGTTGGCCAAAATAACCTAATCCCCAAGAAAGACTGGAAATTAACCCGAGCATAGTGACATTTTGCATCGCATCAGAAAAATGCGGAATAGACTCATAAGCAAAGCCCATCATTTTGTCTGCGCTACTAAACTCTTGATACGCAACCACGGGTACTAAAACTAAGGCAATAAACATAATACAGCCTTGTACAAAGTCCGTCAGACTTACGGCTAAGAAGCCACCGAGTAGGGTATAAGACACTACTACAGCAAGGGTGACGATTAACCCTAGTTCATAACTTAAATCAAATGCTGATACAAATAACTTTCCACCAGCGACAAGCCCAGCTGATGTATATAAGGTAAAGAAGATAACGATGATAACTGCTGCGATAATACGCACATGACCGTTAGGTGCATGGAAGCGCTTAGCAAAAAACTCAGGAATGGTCAGGGAGTTATCTGCAACTTCGGTATAGACCCTTAATTTAGGTGCTACAACAAGGTAATTAACCAATGCACCAATTAATAGACCTAATGCAATGTAGATGGTTTCAAAGCCAACCAAGAACATAGCCCCAGGTAAGCCCATTAGCATCCAGCCACTCATATCGGAGGCACCTGCTGACAGCGCGGTAACTTGTGGGCTGACTTTACGGCCACCCAAAATGTAACCCGATACATCGCTTGTTGATTGTTTATACGCGAACAATCCAATGCCTAGCATTACCAGGAAATATATTGCTAATGAGACATAGGTTAAGTAATGCATGAATTATTTTCCTCCTAACGCTTTGTGATTTTGAATCCCGCTAGGTTTCAACATAACAAAGAGATAGGTGCTTAGAAGGGCACATAAACAAAATAATTGTGAAGCCTCTTTCAGCTTTAGTGTAGCGGTATTCAACATAGTGGTAATGAGATTTTCTTCGTTTGACGTGTCCGTTGACATAATGTCCTCCTGGGTGCGGGCTAATCGGCTTATTGTTAATTTATTTTTCATTCAACAATAAAAAACCACCAAACTAGTTAGTGGTCTAACTATATTAACATCATTTTAGGTAAAATTTCCAATCCAATCTCAGTTAAGTCAGTAATAAATGTTTTTTAACAACTATTTAACGTCATATCGATATATAGCCAGCGACAATAATTATGTCGATACCACGCTGGCTACTTGGGTTGTGATAATAATTTCCTTATGTGTAGCTCATCTTTTAAATTTTTGATGGGGCTAAGTTAAGTTGCTGTATTAAATGTTTTATATATTGATTGTGTAGTGTGTGCTTCATAGGTTTAGCAGGATATTAGCTTGATATAGATGCTATAGAGTGCGTATTGTGCAGTGTAAACGTTACCAATATGGTGTTATTCGTAAGAGGACATGACACATTATTTTGCTATTAATAAGGTGTTTTTACGCAAGTGATTACAGTTCAAATGATTTGAATTCAAATGGTTTTAGCTCAAGTAACTATGCCGGAAATATTTGATCTTACCGGGTGACATGTGATGAATGACCGCTTCATTTTCAAACATTAGTAAGGCGACTGTTTCAAAATACTCATACTTCACGGCATGGATATGGTGGAATATCTATTGGCGACTTCAGTAGCAATAGTGGGTTAAGTTAGTGTGCTAGTTTAGTGATAACATTTCTGTGAGATTGGACTTTACTGGCTTATGTTAATGTTGTCCTCCCCCTGATATTAGTGGGAAACTGGGCTTCAAACCGCGATTTAATACAATGTTATTGCATTTAAATAGACGTTCGGTCTAATATTGGCCTATGAACAATTTAAGCTTAGATATAATGACGAGTCCACATACTAGTTCAAACCCTAAACCGCGCAGAGGTAGACCACCTAAAGTATCGCGAGATAATCCTGATACTCGGGCTGAGCTTATTCGTAGTGGTCTTGAACAATTGACAGAGCAAGGTTTTGCCTCATCGGGTATAGAACCTATTTTGAAAAAGGTTGGCGTACCGAAAGGCTCTTTTTATCATTATTTTGCGAGTAAAGAAGCCTTTGGCCAAGCGGTATTGCAGAACTATGCTGAATACTTTTTACATAAACTTGAGATCCATTTGCTCGATGAAGCTTATTTGCCGTTAACGCGAATTAGACATTTTGTTGAAGATGCTAAAGCAGGAATGATTCGATACCAATTTAAACGTGGTTGTTTAGTGGGTAATTTGGGGCAAGAAGTGGGCGTTTTACCAGAGAGCTTTAGGCCGCTTATTATCGAGATTTTTTTGAGTTGGCAAGCTTGTTTAGCTCGCTGCCTCAAGGCCGCACAATCACTTGGACAAATCGCTGAAACAGCAGATTGTGATGCCCTAGCGGAAAGTTTTTGGGTTGGCTGGGAAGGGGCGGTAAGCCGCGCAAAGTTAGTTCAAGATGAACGACCGCTTGATAACTACTATGATCATTTTATGGCAGCGTTACCAAAGTAAAATTTTTTAATCATTAATAGACGATCAGTCTAAATTAGGAGTGCAGAATGTTTAATGGCATGTTGATCGAGAAAGATGACCAAGGTTACCGCACCACAGTGAAAAGCATTGATGAAAGCGTGCTACCTGAAGGTGATGTGACGGTAAATGTGCTTTATAGCACCCTCAATTATAAAGATGCGCTCGCGATTACCGGTAAAGCGCCGGTAGTGAGATCATTCCCTATTGTGCCAGGCATTGATCTAGTAGGCATTGTCGAACATAGCGATAGCGACAAATTCGTTACGGGTGATACGGTATTATTAAATGGTTTTGGGGTAGGCGAAACCCATTGTGGTGGCTTGGCCACTAAAGCCCGTTTAAAAAGTGAATGGCTTATTCCACTGCCAAAGGCATTTTCACCGCAACAAGCAATGGCGATAGGCACAGCAGGCTATACCGCAATGTTATGTGTGATAGCTCTTGAGAAAAATGGCGTAACGCCAGATAAAGGTGAGGTGCTTGTCACTGGTGCTAATGGCGGAGTAGGCAGTTTTGCTATCGCTATTTTAGCTAAGTTGGGCTATCACGTCGTCGCTTCGACTGGCCGAATGGATGAAAGTGACTACCTAAGAAAATTAGGTGCTAAAGACATTATCGATCGCACAACTTTGTCAGAAGCGGGTCGTCCATTAGCAAAAGAGCGTTGGGCTGGTGCTGTTGATTCTGTCGGCAGCCATACTTTAGCCAATGTGTGTGCCAGTACCAAGTATGGTGGAACGGTTGCCGCTTGTGGTTTGGCACAGGGAATGGATTTTCCTGCCAGCGTAGCGCCGTTTATTTTACGTTGTGTGACCCTAGCGGGTGTTGACAGTGTAATGCGACCTTTAGCTGACCGTATTGAGGCATGGCAACGTTTAGGTGATATCCTGGATGTTGGTGTTTTCGATGACATTGTTCACGAGATCAGCTTGACTGAAGCGATTGATGTGGCAAGTGATTTGTTAGCAGGTAAGGTTCGTGGCCGTGTGGTTGTTGATGTAAATCGTTAATCGAATGATTTTAATAGAAGGTATTTATCTAAATACTTTGTCGGTCTGTGCATAGCAGGCCGATTAATTTCTAGCACTATTGGCTGTACCATCTAGTACTTTATAACAGTAAGCCGTCTCGATAATCTCCTGCCACAGCAAGGTTTATGAATGCCTTTATTCGAAGATTTAATGCAGAAGTAAGATATTCAGAATACTATTTTTACATCACTATTTTCAGTTGTGTTATTACTCTGCGGCAAGTGTTGATGATCTGACATAACGGTCAATAAAATTTTGTGTCGGCATAGGTTTGGCAAATAAATAGCCTTGTAAGTAATCGCATGAAAGTTGTTGAAGTAACTGATGCTGCCCTATGGTTTCAACGCCCTCAGCGACCACTTTAACCTTTAAATGATGTGCCATGGTGATAATGGCTCGCACCAACGCAATACTATTTTCATTGCTTTCCATATGCTTAATAAATGAACGGTCAATTTTTAAAATATCAATATCGAGCCGTTGCAAATAGGCTAATGATGAATATCCGACCCCAAAATCATCAATGGCGATATCAATACCGTAATTGTTGAGTCGCAGCATTTGTTGTTGAATGGGTGAGTCTGGGTCCATCAAGGTATTTTCTGTCACTTCAATAATCATGGTATCGCGAGGTAAATTGAATTTATTGCACGCTAATATCCATTCATCGACCCACAAACCCTCATGATCAATTTGTAGCGGTGAGGTATTAACGCTCACTTGCATTTTGTTGCCCGACAGCTGATAAAAATGAGCGGCATCTTCAATCGCTTGATTTCTTACCCAATTACCTATGTCTTCTATTAAACCATTTTGTTCGGCCACTGGAATAAATTCATTGGGTCCAATAAGGCCGCGTTGTGGATGATCCCAACGGATGAGCGCTTCTGCCTTAGTAACTGTAATGCCGCATTGATCAAAAATAGGTTGATAAAACAACACAAATTGACCGAGTTTGAGTGCTATGCGAATTTCTTCGATAAGGCGCCGTTTTTCAATGGCTTGTTCTTCGATAGCATGAGAGAAAAACTCATATCGATTACGGCCTTTGCTTTTAGATAAGTACATCGCTTGGTCGGCATGTTTAACTAACGCTTCAACATTTTGGCCATCAGCTGGATAAAACGTGAGTCCGATGCTACCCGTCACGTTAACTTGTACCTCTTCAATGCTAATGCATTGCATCAGGCTACTTTTCACTTTTTCAGCAATGGAGGCTGCGTGTTCTAAGTCACTCACATCTTCAATAATTAAGGTGAATTCGTCTCCGCCGAGTCGTGCAACCGTATCATGATCTCGAACGCACCCGCGTAAACGTTTAGCCACTTGATGCAGTAACCTATCCCCATATTCATGGCCTAAGGAATCGTTGATCTCTTTGAAGCCATCTAGGTCGATAAAAATTAACGCAAAAACCATGTGGTCAGTATCAATGAGCAATTGAAGTTTTTCATAGAAATAACGTCGATTAGGTAACAGAGTTAATCCATCTTGATAGGCATATTCGTGTAACTGGCTATTGGCATTTTCAAGTTCTCCAGTACGCAGTTTTACTTCAGTTTCAAGTGAACTCTCACGCTGTTCAATATTATCTAACATGCTATTAAAACATGTGGTTAATTGGCCAATTTCATCTTCAGACTGAATTTGAGCACGTAAACTGTAATCTTGTGATTCGGTTATTTTTTGCGAAATTTTAGCGAGGTATAACATCGGGCTTAAAAATTTACGACGTAAAAATAATGATAGAAAAAAGCTGGCACAAAGAGATGATAAGAGTAATAGCACAATAAATTGGCCGTAAAACGTAATCCTATCGGTAATAATGCTGTCATCAACCGATATGTGTAAATCACCATAGTTTTGGCTGTCGAGTGTTAATGGTGTTATCACTTGAGTGATGTCATTGAGGTCGTCATCAGTCAAGGTCATAGAAGGGCGCTTTGATAATGCTTGAGCTAAAACTGCGCCTTCAACATTAGTGACACTGACTGACAATACATCTGATCTTATCAAAATAGGATTAATCAGTTCTTGAATGGCGTCTTGATCATCAAACAATAAGGCTGCGGTGATATTAGGTGACAGCATTTGCGATAAGCTGTGTAAACTTTCAACTTGCTCTCTTTTAGCAGAAGACAGCTCGAAAGCGCTAAATATTGATGTCACTGTCAGTGTAGAAATGAGGGCAACGCTCATTAAAATGAACTGCAATTTTTTACTGATAGTATTGAGTGTGAAAAATTGTTTCATAGCATTAATTGTTCACTACTCGACCTAGGCGCAATACTTTTGAACTCATCGTGATACCAGACAATTTTAACTTGTCGGGTGATACTTCAAAACGAATTTTACCACCGGATAAAAAGAAACGAATATGCCCGCCTTGCACTATAAAGTTGTCAGTTTCACCGACGATCATGACATCTGCAAGATGTTTATTATTCAATTGTTGCCAAGATTCAAGGGTGTCTGTTGTGATAAACAAGATATTGCACTGAGCTAAGTCTGTTTCTGTGAGGCTCACTTCGACATTTTCTATCGGTAAATTATTGACTTTACGACCCTTGAGAATTGAGCGCGAGACACTGATAAAGCTATTATCAGGGCTGCACAATGTAAAAGAACTGGCCATATTAGCGTGGTTTTTCCATTCGCCGTAACGGGCAAAGTTAAATAAAAAACCAGCTTTTAGTGCATATTCTTTTTCAACAGCAATCGCGCCTTGGCTTATAGAAAGCAAAAGCGTTATTAATGAGCCAAACAGAATACGTTTAATGGTTATCATCAAGTTAGTTAGAATTTCGCTGTGATTTTAAAAGTGACACTTTCATCGATATAGGTTGATTGTGTGTACGTTTCCCCACGATTTCCATACTCAAGATGCGAGCCTGCAAACAGGTTTTTACCCATAATGGCGAAAGCCCAATTAGGCTGGAAAGCCCAATTCCAGGTTATATCGAGAGCGGTATAATTATCTGTACGATAGGCATCACTATTTTCAACTCTGAGTGAAGCAAAGATATTATGCTGCTCAAAAAAATGAATATCAGCTTTAGTAAAGAGTTGGCGACTGGTTGAGTCATAGCCAATTGCGGGAAAGGTGTTGTCCACTAAGTCGTAATTAAAGGTGTTATAGCTATAACCTACTTCGGCAGTAAAGTTGTCAACTGGCTGCCATGATAACACCACATCCCCCCCCTCAGTGGTAAGACCGGCATTAGAAACTAAGTCAAAGTTAATCGATGTAGTTGTCAATGCTTGCACCGCGGCATCAATTTGACCAGCTTGTAACATTGCAAAAATGGGGGTAAATTGATCTATATTAGGATCGATTTCTATCACGGCGACATTATCCGTGTCGGTATGATAAACTGATAAATCTAGTGCCCATGTAGTATCAGATAAACGATAGCCCATTTCATAAGATACCGACTTTTCCGATTTCACTTTATTATTACCATTTAGGTAAGTTCGGATGTAATAACTATCAATTTCGGGTATGCCAGTGGTGATAGGAGATACTTCGTCGACTCTTTGGCCATCAATAATGTAGTTGTCGTTAAACATCAGTAACGATGGCACGAGAACACTTTTTGATACAGATAACCATACGACTTGGTTATTCTGTGGTTTCCATACTAATCTTGCTAACGGTTGGCTTTCCCAGCCGGTCAAATCATTATGGTCAACTTTGACACCGACAATAAAGTCTAATTTGTCAGCAATCACGTTGTATTGAGCTTGTGCTAATGTGCCATATTGCTGAAGATTATCAAAACCACCGTCGCTTTGTATAAATGTACTTTCTGCAAATGAAATAGTGTTGTAACGATAATTTAGCCCCCAATCAAACTGTAAGTCTTGATACAAAAAGTTAATTTGGTAATCAAGGTCAAATGATTCGAACTCTTCTTGAATATAAGTTTGCTCACCACTTTGCTTTAACCAAGATGTTTGCAGCATTTGGTTGGCGGAAGGCGAAATGCGATTTTCCAATCTTGCCATGATGCGGGCATCGGTACGATCTAAGCTACCGGTAAATGAGATATTGCGGTTACTACTGTCAACGACGCCGTTAAAATTTTGGCCTAAAGTTGACTGAGTTATATCACCTTGAATAAGACCAGACCATTGGTCATTGGGAGTGAAATCGAACCGTGCCCCAACAGATTGCTGCTCGGAAAAGTCAGCAGGTGCCATCCTAAAGCCTTTGTCCGATGTCTGGCCATCTTTCACATGACCATAGACTCTAAAGCTGCCATTATTACCGATATCGCCACCATATCGAAGGTTGGTATCGACATTAAGTTGGCTACCACTGCTGACATCAGCATGTACGCCCCGAGTGTCGATGCTGTTCTTGGTAATGATATTGATCACGCCATTAGTGGCATTACTGCCCCACAGAAACCCGCCTTGGCCGCGGATAATTTCGATACGTTCAATATCGTATAACGGCACGTTCAGGGTTTCCCAATATACAGCGGCAAACTCTGGTGTATATAAGCTTTGACCGTCGATCATGACTAATAATTTGCTTGAAAATCGCGAAGCAACACCACGGGATGAAATAGCCCATTGGTTATTATCTAGTTGTCTTACGGCTAATCCTGGGACCATTTTCAGCGCTTCTGGCACAGACGTTACACCTGAACGAGTGATTTGTTCTTTGGTTAATACGTATATAGATGAGGCAGTTTCAAAGGCTGATTGGGTTCTTTTCATTGCCGAAGTTACTTGTACATCCATCGCCATCAGTGAATCTAAATCTAAATCAAGGTCGCTAAGAGATTCTTCAGCTACAACCCAAGGCGAAATCAATATAAATAAGTACAATAATGCAGGTGATAACTTCACGCCAATGTCCCCAAAAATCTTTGATAATGATGATATTTTTTTATTTGTTTTATTTTAACACACGCTGTTAACTAAATGTCAGTCTATCTCTTTCAATATACGGATTAATTTACTTTTTGTTAACGACTCAATCGTTATTTTTAGGGCGATATCTGTGAGTATTATCAACAATTGATGAAAAAACGATTGTGATCTGCTTCTAAAGGTAATGAGTTATAGTTAACTCGCTACCTTTAGTGTGAAAGATCAATAAAGACGATGGCGTATTTTAACGGTAAACTATACACATTATAGAGACAGCTTTTGAGGTCATGAGATAGCATGGTAGAACTACAGCAAAATAATCCACTTCACGGTTTAAAATCAGAAACGATGATATCTGAATTAGTGGCATTTTATGATTGGAAAATTCTATACGCAGCCTTGCGTTTAGAGTGCTTCAATACCAACCCGAATATGGACGCTTGTGTTAAGTTCCTAAAAAAGACGGAATGGGCGAGAGAGCGTGTTGAAAACTTTTATTTATATCGTTTCAAGCGTATGCCAAAAGGTAACTCAGCACAATTTGAATTAAAACCTCGTGAACGTGGTTTTGCTGATGGTATTTTACCGCGTAAGCCGCAGCCTTTAACGGTTGAGTTAGTTGCCGAAATGAAAGCCAAAGCAACGGCTGATTATGAGCAAATGAAACATAATCAAAGTCGTTCATATGCTTCTTCATCATCACCGTCATATTCCTCATCGAGCCGTTCAAATGACAGCGATGCAGCGACACAGCGCAGTAATCAAAATAAGCCGCAGCCTACATTTGATCCAAACAATCCGTGGAATAAATAACCACTAGACTGATCTCATGTCAACGTTGGCGCTATAAAAGGGAAAAGCCTAGATGCTAGGACGCTGCTAGATGCTATACAATCTTAGCAGCGAAGCGATACTTGCAGTTGGTCATCAATATCAAACTTGCCATTTGTTCTGCTAACAAGGCGTATTTACGCATAAATAACTTGTTTAATTCAGGTCAATACAGCGCAAATAGCTGAAGACGTCGCTATTTTATAATCGTTTATTATCTAGGACTGAGGTTAGCTGAATAAGGTTAATTGTTTTTGTTAAGCACGTTTTAGCTATTTCTATCAAGATGTAGACACACGAGAGAATGATTGCTTAAATAGCAATGCATGTCTTTGTTGTATTTAACAACAGCGCATTCGTTCAAGGTGATTGGGATTACTTTGGCGGTGCTGTTAGCTTAAATTGAGGCATAAAGGATTAAGAACCTCATCCATTTTGCTGATTAGCATTGGGATACAACAAGGATAATAATAATGAAACTGAATAAAATTCTACTCGCTATCGTTATGGCTTCTAGCGTTGCGATAGTGGGTTGCGGTGATGACACTCAATACGGTAAAACCCCTCAACCAGATCCACAACCCGAAGTCGTTACTCCTCCTTTACAAGCCTTTGCCCCTAATGGCAGCTTAAAAGTTCAAATTCGCCGAACTCAATATGGTGTACCACACATTACTGCCGACAATTTAGAGAGTCTTGGTTTCGGTAATGGTTATGCCCAAGCACAAGATAATTTATGTGTAATTGCAGATGGCTTTATTAAAGCCAATTCTGAACGGTCGATGTATTTTGGTCCCCATGCTTCGATTGACTTTACTACTGGCCTTCCAACCAGTGAAGATAACGGTAACTTAATTTCTGACTTTGCCTACAAAGCATTGAAAATCAGGCAGCTTGCTGAAAACCAATACCCACAGTTTAGTTATAATTCGCGTGCATTAATGGAAGGTTTCAGTGCGGGTTATAATCAATATCTTGCCGATGTAGAAGCTGGAACTCAAACCGGTGAGCCATTTTGTGCTGGTCAACCGTGGGTTAAACCTATTAGCGGTGTTGATGTTGCAAGCTATCTATTTTCTATCGCGCTATTACCTGGGGCGGCAAACTTTTTAGATTTAATTTTTTACGCCAACCCTGGCGATGCTCAAGAATATTTACCGCGTATTGTTGGACCAGCACCATCCACTGCGCAAACTGCGTTTGTGCAGGATATGAACAACAAATTAATCGCACGGTCTGCAACCATTACCACACCGGAAACTAATCCGCGAAATTTGGGTTCTAATGGTTGGGGTTTAGGAAAGGATAAAACCGAAAATGGTAAAGGCATGGTGTTGGGCAACCCGCATTTTCCGCATACTGGTAATTTACGTTTTTGGCAGTCGCATTTGACTATACCAGGGCAAATGGATGTGATGGGTGGCTCATTAGCCGGTATGCCTGGCTTGGTTAACATTGGTTTTAATAAAGATGTAGCCTGGACCCATACCTTTTCAACCGCAGAACATTTTGTAATGTATAACCTTGAGTTAGTTGCTGGTGATAGATTGCAATATATGTACGATAATTCGCCGATGCCAATCAACAAAGAAACGGTTTCGGTATTAGTTAATGCAGGCCCCGCAGGCATGTTGGTAGCACAGAAGGATATTTACACCACAGCCAAAGGTCCGATGGTTGAAGCACCACCAACATTAGCGCCATTTGGATGGGACGATGGCCAGGCTTTCTTTATTCAAGATGCCAACATGGCCAATAAAGATCCGCTCGATCATTGGTTAGCCATGAACCTTGCATCCAATAAAGATGAGTTTCAACAAGCGTTTAAAAATTATGATGGGGTGATTTTTAATAACACCATGTATGCAGATAAAGAAGGCAATGCGTTTTATATTGACGACTCAACCGTCCCGGGTTTTTCTGACTTAGTGGTCGATATTATTAAGACGACTCCAGCGATACAAGCGGCGAGAGCCCAAGCAGGGTTTACTATTCTACCCGGTAATACCTCGGTATTTAGTTATGATTCGCCAATGCCATATGAACGTGCGCCTAAGCTTGAACGTACAGACTTTGTGCAAAACTCAAATAACTCCTTTTGGTCTACTAACTTAGCGGCACCGCTCGAAAACTACTCTCCTTTATACGGTCCAGAACGAGGTCAATTATCGTTACGTACTCGTATGGGCTTAACCTTAATGGAAGATGCCGCGGGTGATGACGGTAAATTTAATATTGAGGAATTAGAGACGGCTTTATTATCCAATCGGGCTTATCTTGCTGAATTAGTGTTACCCGACTTAATTAGCCAGTGTGAGCAACAAGGGGCTACGCCGGTGATGGTTAGCGCAACATTGTCTAAAGATGTCTCGGCATCATGTGCCGCGCTAAAGGCGTGGAACGGTAAACAAGATAACGACAGCAAAGGCGGGGCGTTACTTCGAGAGTTTGCCCATCAGTTCAATCAAAACACCATGTTAACAGAAGCTTTTGATTATATGAGTGCGGCAACCACGCCCAATAAGCTCAACACAGATGGTAGTGCATTAGTGGCTTTAGCTCATGCAGCTTTGAATCTTGAAGCGGCAGGTTTTGCGGTTGATGTTGCGTTAGGGGGTGTGCAATTTGTTGAAAAGTCACTTCCTGATGGTACTGCATCTGGGGTTAAGTTACCTTGGCCTGGTAGCCATAATGCGGAAGGTGGCTTTAACGTATTCTCGACCAGTTTATCGGGCGATGACACCTTAATTCCTCAGCATAAATATAGCCCTGTTATGGATGTTGTTTCTGGTAATGCTACAGCATCAGGATTAACGGCTGAAGGTTACCAAGTGCGTTATGGTTCAAGTTGGATGATGACAGTGAGCTTTACTGATGATGGTCCTAAGGCAAAGGGCATTTTGACCTATTCAGAGTCTAGCAATGTGTTGAGTCCAAGTTATTCCGATCAAAGTGAATTGTATTCTTCGACAAAACAATTACGTCCATTGCTATTTACTGAGGCAGAAATCCAAGCATCAGTTGAATCTAGCATCGAGCTCACCCTACAAAAATAGACTATCGGTTCATTCTGGTTGAGCTTACAAAACTAAAACCTTACTGATATTTGTCGGTGAGGTTTTATCATTTTAATAAGCGAATGAATAAATAACAGCTACGACGGAGAATGTTTGGATTGCCACATCAGAATGAGTAGGCATTGGGGAACACTTGATTTAGCAATAATGTAAGACGTATTACTCCGCTTGCCACCTATAAAGATGTTTTTTAGGCAGTGAGCTCACAACGATGTAATTATCTTGGGTGTTTAAACGGTTAACTAGCCCTTATTTTTTTGTGGGAATACGAAGCGCTACCTGAAGTCGCGATGTGAACAAGTGATTATGTTTGAATTTTTTTGATGTATAAATATGGCTAATAAAATGGCTAATTATAAAGGGGGCGGGGTAAGCCATTAACAGGCTTAAAGTTTATCGCAAAAGTGATTATATATGCATGAAAAGTGATTGGTAGCAATCCCTACTTTGGTATAACACCCCGTTGCTTGACCTATAAAGCTAACTGAAACAAACTCGACATTGAATATATTCCTATAAATAATGGATGATAATAATATGCTGATTTTCTTAATTTGTATCGGGCTGCTCGTGCTCGGATTCAAGTTTTACAGCCCGTTCGTTGAGCGACAAGCTGGTATCGACCCTACTGCTAAAACCCCTCAAGAACGATTTAATGACGGCGTTGACTATGTCCCTGTTCATCCGGTTAAAGCGTTCTTAATTCAATTTCTCAATATCGCTGGTGTCGGACCGATATTCGGGCCAATTTTAGGTGCATTATATGGCCCTATAGCACTGGTTTGGATTGTTATTGGTAACGTACTTGGTGGCGCCGTTCACGATTATTTCTCTGGTGTGATGAGTATAAAAGAAGACGGTAAAAGTTTACCTGAAATTGCCGGCCATTATTTCAATGTGTACTTTAAAGGTGCCATGTTGATATTTACCGCGATGTTGCTCTTCTTCGTTGGTGTTGTATTTATCATGAGCCCAGCAGGGCTGCTAAGTAACTTAGATTATTTTAAAGACACCTTTTTGAGTAACAATACCTTTTGGGTATTATTAATTTTAGGTTATTACTTCCTCGCGACGTTGTTACCGATAGATAAAATTATTACAAAACTGTATCCATTATTTGGTTTACTAATGATTGTAATGACAACATCAATTGCAGTGGCATTGTTAATCCATGCGCCGCAACTACCCACTATCGACGGTATCTTTGCTTACTTCGATCACAGTCACTATAACAATGATTTATTGGAGCCTAATCCTAGTGGATTACCAGTATGGCCATTGTTATTTGTTACTATTACCTGTGGCGCAATCAGCGGTTTCCATTCAACTCAAGCACCGATTATGGCGCGTTGTTTAACTAACGAAAAATACGTTCGTCCTGTGTACTATGGTGCAATGGTTGCGGAAGGTGTAGTGGCATGTGTGTGGGCTACTGCAGGTATCGCAGCTTTCCCTGGTGGTTATATCGAACTTAAGAGTGTTCTCGATATTGGTGGCCCAGGTATGGTTGTTAACCAAGTGGCGACCACTTACTTAGGTGTCGCGGGTGGTATTATGGCAATTATCGCGGTTGCGGTTTTCCCAATTACCTCAGGTGACACTGCGTTTAGAGCATTGCGATTAACCATTATTGATGCGTTTAAAATTCCGCAAAGCGTCAGAAACCGTTTACTGGTTGCCATTCCTATTCTGATTATTGCTTATTTTATGACTAAGATTGATTTCACTCTAATCTGGCGTTATTTCGCATTCTCAAATATGTTGTTATCAACTAGCGTATTGTGGCTTGCGACTAAGTA
This sequence comes from Shewanella sp. SG44-2, assembly GCF_014164215.1. Taxonomy (NCBI): domain Bacteria; kingdom Pseudomonadati; phylum Pseudomonadota; class Gammaproteobacteria; order Alteromonadales; family Shewanellaceae; genus Shewanella; species Shewanella sp. SG44-2. The sequence goes on along the minus strand of NZ_JACJEU010000011.1, from coordinate 39,054 downwards.
TCTGTTTGATCGCGGTACCTTCCATTGGATTGTCAGCATTCCAGCGATTATTGGTACTTGTGTGACAGTGTCGTACATCATGACCGCAGGTATAGGTTTTGGATTGCCGCAAGCGCTGAGCCAGCCCGTGGGTATTACTGTAGGTGTAATATGTCTTATTGCGCTGATTATCGCGCACAATAAACGTAAAGTGATTACTACTCACTAAGTTAATGATTGTGGTAATTGTTAATTAATAGAAGGGCTGCATTGTGCAGCCCTTTTTGTTGCCCATTTGAAAATGTAAATTAATGACCAATGCGGTCCAGTTTCTGAATCAGTTCCATTTTGATCTCGCTAGGTGTTTGACTGTGCCAGTAGCCACTCACGTAAGCAAACAGCGGTAACATAAACATAATAGTCAGTAACACAATCAGTAATCCTCTGGCCGAAAGCGGGATACCATTACGAGTACTAAATTGCAGCGCTTGTTTTTTAGGGCAAGCAGACACACAACGCATGCAAGCTTGGCATTCGTCTGAGCGGATATTTTTTTGAGTATGCACCGATATATTGGCAGGGCAGGCACGAGTGCACTTATCACAATTCATGCCTTTGGTTTCAATTAAACAATGTTGAGTATCACGACGAATTTTAAACGGGCTTAAAAAACTTACAATGCCCAACAACGCGCCATAAGGGCAAATGTAACGGCAAAAACCTTGGCGACGCCATGCGGCTAAGGCAAAGATCATTCCAAAACCGATTAAGGTCACCATTGATGGCATCATAAAAAACACTGCCATTTTTAAGTCAGCCACTTTGTGGTAATTACCCGCTAAGTAGTTTGGAATGCTTGCTGATGGCATCGAAATAACCAAATAAAGCAGTGCCGCTAATAATAAATATTTAACCATTCTGAGTGGCCAGTCTATCCACGCCGGCGGTAGTAACTCTGCATGAACAACACGTTTTCTCAGTTTATAAAGGTACTCACCTGCTAATCCTAGCGGACAAGCCCAACCACAAAATGCTCGCTTACACACGACACCTGTAAGCAATACTACACACAACATCACTACCGCAGCAGGATGGTTTTGATCCCACAATCCGAGGGTTAAAATAGCTTTGAGTTCTATACCGCCCGCAATAGGTAAAAATGCATCACCGACATCAGGCCTCATTAGCCAGGGGGTTTCTCCGGCATACAATAATCCAGCATTGATGGCATATTGCACTCCAACCAGTAACATCGAAAGGGCAAAGAAATGTTGGCAAATCTCACGTACTGCATTGGGCCTTCCTTCTGCATTGGCAAACGCAGGTTGATATTGTCCTATTGCGGTAACAACTAATACCGCGCCCAACAATATGAGTAAAAGCGGCCAGAAAAAGCTAGCAAGAGTTGCGCCGAGCAATAATGCCCCGCTGACCAATGCGCCCCATTTTTTGCCACCCCAATACAGTAAGCTGGTGCTATATACTAAGGCTAGCATTAAGGTAATTGATTCGATTGTACTCATAGAGGATGCCTATAGTGTTTTATTTTCTATTAATAATGATAAAAGTTCTGCTTAAGGGCTAATGTGAGAGGGGTCACCAAAGGCAATAATTGATTTCTAAATATATGATCTATATTGATTTGTTTACTTTATGTAAACATTGTTAAGCAATGTGTGAATTTGGTTCTTCACTCGATTGTCATTAACTTGTCTTAATGACTGGTTACCTTATTAAGATTATTTTGTGACAGTAAAAAGTGGCTAATGGCTAAGTTTTCATTTGAGCATTCTTTCGAGATCGACACCTTAAAGCGCTTAATTGCCCAGCATCAGCATCTATTTAGGCATAAGTCCCTAGCGAATTTATATTATCGTGGTGAAAAATTATCGGTAACCGCCATTGAGCTTGGCCAACAACAGCAACCTTGCCCTACGGTGTTATTTGTTGGTGGGGTGCATGGTGTTGAGCGTATTGGTGCACAAGTGGTGTTGGCCTTTTTAGACAGCTTACTCAATCGACTACCTTGGGATACTCATTTACAGCAATTACTCAAACATGTACGTTTAGCCTTTGTACCTGTGGTCAACCCGGTTGGCTTTTTGCGTGGCAGCCGAGGCAACGGTAACAATGTAGATTTAATGCGCAATGCACCGATTGATTCAGATGAAGACGTGACCTTTCTTGTTGGCGGCCAGCGACTGTCACCGCGCTTGCCTTGGTATCGTGGTCAAAATGGCATGGAGCTAGAAACCCAAGCATTAGTGAACTATGTGCAACAATTACAGCAACAAAGTAGCAGTGTTATTGCCTTAGATGCTCATTCAGGTTTTGGTTTGCTAGACCATTTGTGGTTTCCTCATGCGCATACTCGGCAACCGTTTTCCGGCATAGGTTATATTTATCATTTAATGCAGTTATTCGAAAAAGGTTATCCTCACCACGGCCATTATCGGTTAGCGCCACAAAGTCATTTTTATCGGACTCATGGCGATATTTGGGATTACTTAGTGGCGAGTAATATCAGCGAAAACCCGTTTATTCCATTAACGTTAGAAATGGGCTCGTGGGCCTGGGTGCGTAAAAATCCGCGACAACTATTTAATTTCCCCGGCTATTTTAATCCGCAGAAAACACATCGACATCAACGTATTTTAAGGCGTCACGTGGTATTAATGCAGTTCATTATCGATGCAGCTTATGCACAAATTATTGAACAAATAAAGCCTAAACAGCTTATGCAGTTGACTCAACAGGCGAATCGCTTCTGGTCTAAAGAAGCTAAATGAGGCTATGTGAGGATAAGCAATGACCACCTTAGTTTTGCTTAGAGGATTAATGCGCGATAGCCGCCATTGGTATGGTTTTGATCAGAGTTTAGCTCAACAAGCTGTGAATGTTATTAGCGTCGATTTACCGGGTAATGGCCTGTTAGTCAATCAGCCTAGCCCAGGTAAAATACAGGATTATTGTGTTGCGGTGTGGCAACAAATTGATGATGCATTACTAAAGCAGAGCATGATACCAAGCCAAGTTAAGGTGGTATTGGTTGGGTTGTCTATGGGAGGTATGCTGGCATTAACGATGGCGGCGCAGTGTCGCTCGCGAGTACAACATGTTGTGTTAATTAACAGCAGTGCTGCTAACTTGTCACCTTGGTATAAACGGTTCCAATGTTTGGGGTTAATGAGGTCATTGGGGGCTGTGTTCATTCGGGCTTTACGCGCCAGCTTGTCGAACAGTATTGATACAGATAAAAGTCATTGGCTAGAGGCAACGGTATTAGATTTTACCAGCAGGCATTTGGGTCAAAGTATTGAAGTGATTAATGCCTGGAGTATACTGAGATTGCAATGCCATACATCATTTATTAATGGATTACGCCAATTGTACGCCTCAGCCCGTTTTCACAGTCCTATATTGAATGACATACCGGTTAGCGTGATTGTCGCTAATCAAGACGAACTTGCGCATCCAAAATGTAGCGAACAGTTAGCGGTATTTTATCAAACACAATTACATAAAATAGATGATTGCGGTCACGATGCCAGCCTTGATCAACCACAACAATTACAACAACTATTGTTGAAAATTATTCATTAGAGCTTATTCGTTAGGGCCTATTCATTAGAGCTAATTCATTAGGGCTAATTCATTAGGGCCTATTCGTTAGAGCTTATTCAGTAGGGCTTATCCATTAGGGCTTATAGAGTAGTGCTTCTTAAATAGAAAGTACTGAATCGAGAGTATTAAACAGAGAGTACTAAATTGAGTGTGCAAAATAGAAAGTGCTAATTTGAAAGTGCTAAATAGTAGCGATTAGTCATTCAATCATTCATTCCGTCACTTTAGCTTGCTGGCCATTTTTTAATGTCTTGCTGCCAAGCATTAGCGGTAAAGTCGATAAAGGCTCTGACGACGGTTTGCTGATAACTACGCGACAAATAAACCGCCCACAAGGTTTTTCCTGGCGCGGTAGTATTGGGCAGCACTTCGATTAACTCACCTCGTTTAAGATAGTGATTAGCTAAATCGGTCGGCAAGCACACAATACCGTTGCCACGAAGCGCCGCATTGATCAATACACCCATGTCATTGGCCTGTAAATTACCGCTCACATCAAGTAAACAGGTTCGAGACTCATCGATTATCTCCCAACGTGGTTGGCTCGAGTGGCATAAACAGTTGTGTTGTAATAAGTCGTTGGCTGACAATAGGGTTGAATGTTTGACGAGATAGTCAGGTGATGCGCAAATGACACTGTCGATATGCATTAAGCGTCTGGCGATTAAGCTTTCATCAGGCTGGTGGGTGTAACGCAGCGCAATATCGACTCTGTCATTCACCAATTGCGAGACATTATCCGACAGTAATAGCTGAATATTAACTTGAGGATGTTGCTGGCAAAAAGCCTCAACTACGTCATACAGTTTGTGTTGCCCAAGGCCAATGGGTGAGGCGATCCGGATACTGCCAACCAGTTCAGTATTATGACTATTAGCACGACCTTCCATCGCGGTGACTTCACTTAAAATGCGTTGGCAGTAATTAAGCGCTTCTTCGCCTTGTAGGGTGAGGCTAACTCGGCGCGTGGTGCGGTGTAATAATCGCAACGCTAACCATTGTTCAACTTCTTTGATATGGCGCGACACTTGTAAACGGCTTAAGCCAAGTTGCTCGGCCGCTTGGGTAAAGCTGCCACAACTGGCCACTTCAACAAAGCTGCGTATAGCAGATATTTTGTCCATAAAATCATCCTGTCGCGACAGCTAAAGGTTATAAGCTTTCTATATTTTCCAATAGGCTATCGGCTTTGTTAATAATGGCCTGTTGCGTGTGCACATCCATTTTTTGCCAGTTTTTATATACCATTGCCATGCGAGGGTTACGTTTAAATTGGTCTTGATGCCGCTGAATAAAATGCCAATATAAACTGTTGAATGGGCAGGCGTTATGTTCTGTCTTGAGTTTGACATTGTAATGGCAGCTTTTGCAATAGTCGCTCATTTTGTTCAAATAGTTACCGCTGGCGGCATAAGGCTTAGTGGCCACAATTCCACCGTCAGCAAATTGAGTCATCCCGCGCGTATTGGGCATTTCGACCCATTCGATGGCATCAATGTAAATACCTAAATACCAGTGGTCGACTTCATCTGGATTGATACCCGCGAGTAAACTAAAGCAGCCAGTCACCATCAATCTTTGAATATGGTGGGCATAAGCATAATCGAGTGACTGTTTTATGGCGTGGTGCATGCAATTCATCTTGGTGTTGGCGGTCCAAAAATACCCTGGCAGCGGCCGCAGTGCTTGTAAGGCATTTTTAGTGGCGTAGTTAGGCATATTGCACCAATAAATACCGCGAACATATTCACGCCAGCCAAGTATTTGCCTAACAAAACCTTCAACTTGAGCCAGTGAAATATCATGTTGATGCGCTTGCCAATGCGCGATGACTTTATTAATCACTTCACTGGGGGAAATAATTTTTGCGTTAAGTGCAAACGATAGCCTTGAATGATATAAGCTCCAATCCGCACGGCTATTTTCGGTCATCGCATCTTGGAAATGACCAAAGCGGATCAATAAATGCTGGCAAAAAAAGTCGAGTAACTCACGCGATTGGCGTCGATTCACTGGCCATAACAATTGGCTTTCTGCCTTGCCTATGGTGTTGATATTATGGCGCTTAAGGCGGGCTAAAATATCACTGACATCGTTAGCAAATACCAAGGGCGCAGGAACATCAGCAAGATCATTCTTTTTAAAGCTCGCACGGTTTTGCTGGTCAAAATTCCATTGGCCACCTAATGGTTCACCCTCTTGCATTAATACATTAAAGCGTTTGCGCATGCGTCGATAAAAAAACTCCATTTTCACATGTTTATTCGGTGTAAATTCGCGCTGAATATCGGCAAATGGCAGTAAGAAATGTTCTGTGTCGTAGCTGTTTTTACTCACCTTTTGCAGTGCGAGTTCACTCAATTGTTGCGCTAAGCGATATTCATCAGGCTGTTGATATTCAAATATCGTCAGTTGCTGGGTTGTGGTGATGTTTTCAAGTAATGCAGGGAGATCTGCATAGTGCTGGGTGTCATCTAATGTTAGGTGCATCACTTGATGACCACTCTTGGATAAGGCCTGTGCAAATTGCGCCATAGAGGCAAAAAAGGCGCAGACCTTTTGCACATGATGAGTGACATAACTTGCTTCTTGTCCCAACTCGGCAATCAAATACACCACATTAGGATCGACTTGTTTAAACCAAGAGTGTGACGCATTGAGTTGATCGCCCAAGATGAGTCTCAATGTGCTGGTTTGCGGCAATAATGTTGGTGAAGCATTGGTGTAAAGCGTCGTCATGGTGATTACCTTTATTCAGATTTATGTCGGCGACAGCGTTCAGAACAATATTTAACGTTGTCCCAATCTTTGGCCCATTTTTTACGCCATGCAAAAGGGCGTTGGCATACCAAACAGATTTTATGGGTTAAATGTGGTTTTTTATGTGTCATGGCGAGCCTTCTTCTGTTTGGGCTTTGGGCGTACATGACGGGTTAATACCGCAACAATATGCTGTTTAACTTGAGGTTGTTCGCGATACGACCATAAACGATCGCGGGCAGTTTGTGATGCTTGAGTTAAATCAATCATTGGCTCTGGATAGTCACGACCTAAGATAATGTCGTTAAAAATCGCTTCCATAGGCGGTTGTTGCCAAGGTTGATGAATATACTCATTGGGTAAATTGGTGAGCTCTGGGCACCACAATCGAATAAACTCACCGCGTGGGTCTTGGTCTTGTGACTGCTTTACGGGGTTATATAACCTTATAGTGTTAATACCAGTGACCGAGGCTTGCATTTGCAGTTGCGGATAATGGATGCCAGGTTCGAAATCGAGAAAATAATTGGCTAGCGGTAAGCTGGCATGCTGCCAGGCTATATTGAGATGGTGAGTCACAAAGCTGACTAGCATGGCGCGCATTCTAAAGTTGATATAGCCGGTTTCTTTTAAACAACGCATACAGGCATCGATAATAGGGATCCCCGTTTGGCCGTCAGCCCAGCGTTGAATATCTTGCTGCACTTTGTCGTCGGTACGGTAGGGGTAATCAACATACCCAGGGTTAACCGGGGTAAATTCCATACTGCATTGGCTTTCAAATTTTTGCATAAAATGGCAATGCCAATGTAAACGAGACATCATCGCCAATAACGGTTTTCTCCACGCTTTGTTGCTGGTTTGCACCTCGTTATAACGTGTTAATGTCGCTTGATATACTTGCTTTAGACTGATGTTTCCCCATGCTAAATAAGGCGACAAGCGTGAACAATGGGTCTGACTTAAGCTCGGGCTTGAAATACTGCGTTGATAATCTTTACCCCGATGGGTTAAAAAACTGCTCAGTATTGTTCTGGCTGCTTTGGGGCCACCTATTTGAAACTGATCATTGTGTGCCATGATGGCATTATCAAGAGTCGGGTCTTGATAATTATCGAGTTTTTGTAACTGACATTGTTGCCAGTTGGGGATGGCAATAGGGCTGTTCATTACTTGTTGCCAGTGTTGATCCCATGCCTGACGATTTTTTCGGCCACGAACTACAGCTCCAGTAGGCGACTGCTGCCAATTAACTTGCTGTTGATTACACCAGCGAGCAACCGTTTTATCGCGTTCAAAGCTGTTGTGTAAACCTATCTCTTGATGACTATAAATATTCTTAATTTCAAATGTTTGGGATATCTCATCCAGTAAGTCAATCATCGGCATACTGAACATATACACCTGTCCGTTAAATCGGAGCAGTTGTTGATTCATATCTTGCAGCGACTGCCACACAAAGCGCCAATGGCGTTCATTATAATGCGAGTCAGCCAGCAGAAATGGCTCAAAGGTATAAATGAGCAAGCAGGGTAAATCGTGATTAAACGCATCGACGAGCGGCTGATGATCAGACAAGCGCAAGTCGCGTTTAAACCAGACAATATTAATAGCTTGTTTGATTGTGTCGGGCATGGCGCCAAAATCTCATGATGAATGAGCCATTAGATACGCACTAGCCTGCCGTTTAGATTGCTTTTAAGGACACTATTACGTAAAGATTTTTACACCTTGATTTGTATCTTTAAATGATACAATTAAGCGCAATAATCGATATTTATCTCTAAAAGATTACCCACTAAACTAGCTCCATTGATAATTAATAGAGCGAGACACAAAATGAAATTAGCAGTATTAGGCGCAACAGGTTGGATTGGTGGCACTATCATGCAACAAGCGATAAGCCGAGGCCATGAAGTGGTTGCCGTAGTGCGCGACGCCAGCAAAGTCACTCAAGATGTGGCCGTACGTACGCTTGATTTAACCACGATGACAAGCGATGCCATCGCTAGCGCATTTGCCGACGTTGATGTTGTTATAGCGTCAATCGGTGGCCGCGCCGCACAAAACCATCAAGTAGTTGCTCAAACCGCTAAGCAATTATTGCAACACTTGCCTAAAGCGGGCGCACCGCGTTTGTTATGGGTTGGCGGTGCAGGTAGCTTAGAAGTCGCACCAGGCGTGACGTTAGTGTCAACACCAGAGTTTCCTGAAGATTATAAAGCCGAAGCCATCGCCCAAGGTGAGGCACTAGCTGCGTTCCGTGATACAGATTCTGATATCGAGTGGACTTATGTTAGCCCTGCTGCGATGATTTTCCCTGGTGAGTCAGAAGGCCCATACCGTATAGGCGGCAACGAATTTTTTACCGATGCACTAGGCCAAAGCCGAGTATCAGTAGTGGATTATGCCAAAGCCATGCTTGATGAAGCCGAAAATGCTCAGCATATTAATCAACGTATTAGCGTTGCTTACTAAGTGATATTTGGTGGGTGATTAATCGAAACAGGCCTAAACGGCCTGTTTTTTTTATGCTTTATCCGGCGCATAGGTGGTTATATCGATTAGGCAAACAATGGTTGAATTTGTATTAGGCCATAGCCGTTACTCGGTAAGATTTGAGCGCATTTTACTCAAAAAATTATATTGGGTTATCAGTTACAGGTTATGTAATTTGAGTCTGTTTTAAAACGTTTTTGGATAAAAGTGTATTTAAGGTATGGCCTACGGCCACTAACGTCGTGGCGCTTCGCCCACACCAGACCAAAAGGAAACCAACGGCTATTCCCTCTTGGATCACCCAGCCGCCACATCAAAATTATCTGAAAAGCGATAATTTCGCGACGTGGTCTGATCCAGCTTTTAACTTCGTCTGAGTGTTCTTCGGCCTTATTTGAAAATGCTAACGCTTCAGATGGGGCGTCCCTTCCCCTCCAAAGCTAGCCAGACATCCATGTCTGGGCTCACGCCATTTTCTTCAACAGCCTCAAGTTCAGAGTTGAATTTAGATATTTTTAAGTCAAAAACCAACTCGTTTTTGCCCCAAAGTGTGCTAGCACTCGCTTAATGAATCGAAAATGACGAACGAGTAGCCTACAAATTCTCATCTATTATGCATGCTTTTATCATGAGTTACCGAAACAGGATAAGTATACTGTTACATTCAAAAATGAATGGTTTTGAGTTCATTTTAGTTAATATATGTTCGCGTCACTTAAACTGACAAAGTATTCAGTTATTTAAAATTAGTTGCGCATGTAAAGAAGAACTTAGGTGATAAGTTTGGGAAACACGCATGCGCATTAATAAAATGTTAGGCAAACAGAGGAAATATGAACAGCAAAATTCAGAATCGAATTGAAAAAAACAAGATGATGCTTTCCAGTATTGTAAATACCTACTTTCTAGCTGACCAAAATCAGAAGTTGTTCGGACAATTATTAGATAACCCTGACTTGCTTGTTCGTTGGGATGGTTCGTATGCATTAAATGGAGTTAATAATATTCGATTTTCGCTATATATGTACGTCTTGTCAGAAATGCGTGCAATCTTGTTCGACACACATAAGAAAGTAGCGAGTATTCATAATATCTTTAATAGCCTTGAAGACGAAAACTTTTTAAATCAATTAAGAAAATTTTTTTGCGACACTAGCCAAAAGGAAATTCTATCATTTGACAGAAATTTGTCAGAGGAAACAAAAGATTACTTCCGAGCTGAGGATAACAAGTTGAAGGCTACTTGGTTTGATAAGTTGCTTGAGCAAGCAACGACGAATTATAAGGTACTACTTACTTCTGAAATTGGTTCAAGGGTAAATAACGCTCGAAATAAAATGATATCCCATAAAGAATTCCAATCTGCTGATGACATTGGGCGAAGAGTGTTTGAAGCTAATGACTTCGGTTTAGTTTACTCTGATGCAAGAGACATTATTGATATGTCGCATGACATCATTTTCCCGCTATATAGCCTATTTACTAAGTCTCACTTTGATAGTAAGAACTCAATGAATCATCATAAAATCGTTGCCAAAGAATTTTGGGCTAAATAGTTTGCCTAACGAAGCGTTTAAGACAGATGCACAACGCTCGGCATTTTCGGTTTGCCTGAATTTAGTTTCTACAGCACAATGGGTTAAGTTTTATGGCAGCGTCGCTCACTACTTAAAGCGGCATTAGCTTATTGCAGAGTAGTCAATAATGTATAAATTTTTAATTCTATTCTTACTTACATTTTATTCTAAATATGTTTTTCCTGATGAAACCTCATGGTCTATAGAAAAGCTACCTTTTGATCCCGGCGAGGATCAGATTCCTAGTGTTGTTAGTGAGTCGAAATTATCAGTGGCGTATGTAATGCGGCACCCAATAAAAAAAGATACAAGGTTATATTTCATGCTTAACGATGACAGTTGCAAAATAGATTTATCAGCGGTTGGTATGCATTTTGTTTATATAAACAATGAAAAAGATCTCTTCATGAGCTCTTGTTGGGATGCCTCGCACCGAAGGTTTTACTCTCTTTCGGGTGGATATCTTTTAATAGATGAGTTTTTAAATAAAAAAACGGTGTCCATAAGAGAAATTGAACCTACAAGTGGTTGGGCTCCAATAAATCAAAAATTTAGCGCAGAAAATTTTGAAAGCAGTTTCTATTCTTATAACAAGAAATCTTCTCATTAAATTTACAACGCTAACAAAGCAATCAAAAGGATTAGAGTTAGGAATCTAGCACGCTTTTGTCCATAAATTACTTAGAAGTCTTGATTGAAAATGTCTAAATTCAACTCTGAGCTTGAGGCCGTTGAAGAAAATAGCGTGAGCCTGACAGGACGTCAGGCTAGCTTTCGCGGTACAGGATGTACCATCGGAAGCGTTAGCATTTTCGAATAAGGCTGAAGACGGTTACAGATGAAGTTAAAAGCTGGATCAAACCCCATGGCGACTTTTCGCAGCTCTTGTTTTGTAAATAGCGAAAATGTTGCGGGGCGGCTGGGAGTTCCAAGAGGGAACAGCCGTTGGTTTCCTCTTGGTCTGGTGTGGGTGAAGCGCCACGACGTTAGTGGCCGCAGGCCATCGCCAAGACTAAAACCAAAGAACAAAGCTGGATTCCGGCTCACAAGCATTACCGGAATGACAGAGAAGAGTGACTGGAATGTCCGATGTATTAGCCCGTGCAGGGTGGAACCTTGCGATCTTAATTCAAACGAAGTTTAAAAATAGATCTGGTGAAGCGCCACGACGTTGGTGGCCGAAGGCCATATTCAACCAAGAACCGCTTTATGTATTATCCCATTGATGACAAAACTCAATAAAGCTTTTCAACAGCGGGCTGTGATATTTATCTTTGTGAACCACCAACCAAAACGGTCGCTGCATATTAATATGATTCCCCTTAATTGGAGAATCAAGCTGAGCCACACGTCCATCGTTAATCGCATATTGTGCCGCCAAAGCAGATAAACATCCTAAGCCAAGTCCAGCGGCGACACTGTTAATTAATGCCTCAGTAGTGTTAAGTTCAAACACTTCATGCCACGATTCTATTTGCGGCGCGATAGTGCGCAAAAAAAACTCTCTTGAGCCAGAACCTGCCTCACGTAATATCCATTCACTTTGCTCTAAATCATTAAACGTCCATTGTGCTTGCTGACTTATGGGTAAATGAGGCGCAGCGATAATACACATTTCATCATGGCTAAACTGAGTGGCGATGAGCTCTGGGTGATGACTTTTACCCTCAATCAAGCCAATGTCTAACTCGTAATCCAGCAGCTTTTGGCAGATTAAGCGTGAATTTGAAATCACCACGCTTTGTGAGAAATGTTGATGTTGCTGCCTAAATTGGCTCAATAACCCAGGTACAACATGATTACCTAAGGTGTCACTGGCACCTATTTTCAATTGACCCGTAAAAGCGTGGTCTGCATCAAACAATTGAGTGATATTATTTGCTCTACTAAGCAGCTCATCGGCCAGTGGTAATAACTTGTGTCCTTCTTGATTAAGCACCAAGCGATTATTGACCCGATCAAATAGCGGGTGACCCAATTGTTTTTCGAGTTCTGCCAGTGCCATGCTCACCGCGGCTTTAGACAAATACAGTGCCTCAGCTGCAGCGGTTAAGGTTTTATGTTGGGTAACACTGGTAAACACGTTGAGCTGCTTTAATGAAATGTGCATAGCGCCGCTTAGTTTGATATAGAGTGAGTTTGATGGTTATAAAGTTAATGTGAACGGTTTCATTTTTATTTTCATCGTTATTGGTATGATAAATATTCGTTCAATTTTTATGAACGTATGTTTCATATAATTGGATATATATAAACAAAGTGCAAGCGTAATATAAGCTTATTCTCTGATGGGTTGTTTTGAGGTTGTAATGATTCGAGCGGTAAAACAAACACTAACGGCAGTTCCAACCCCTATGGCTGGATTAGCGTTGGGAATTGCAAGTTTAGGTTGGAGTTGGGAAACCCTCGTTGATTTACATCATTATAGTCAGTGGGGTGGGGCTGCCATCGCAAGTGTATTATTACTGATTTTAAGTGCTAAATTTTTATTACATTCAGATTTATTACGCCAGGATCTTGCTCATCCAGTGGTCGGCAGCGTGGTACCTACTTTTGCAATGGCGTTAATGGTGGTGTCGAATTCGCTGAGTTATGCCTCGGCACTCGCAGGTGATTTATTATGGTCATTTGCAGTATTGCTGCACATCAGCTTTTTGGTCGGGTTTATTTATCATCGCAGTAAACAATTTTCACTGCATCATATGGTGCCTAGCTGGTTTATTCCGCCCATTGGTATTGTGGTGGCCGATGTGTCATTTTCTGGCAATATTCATTTAGCGTGGGTTGCTCATGCTGCGCTAAACTTTGGCATGTTGAGTTATGCCATAATGTTACCGATGATGATTTATCGTCTTATATTTACAGAACAAATCCCAGATGCTGCTAAACCTACTTTAGCGATTTTAGCGGCGCCAGCAAGTTTATCTTTGGCGGGCTATTTAACGGTAATTGAACAACCATCGCCGGTTATTGTTGGGCTATTATTTGGTATTGGGGTGTTAATGACCTCAATTATCTATTTGTGTTTTTTCAAACTGATGCGTTTACCCTTTAGCCCCGGCTATGCCGCGTTTACGTTTCCGATGGTGATAGGGGCAACGGCATTATTTAAAATGTCTGTTTGGATGGAAAGTGTTGGCATGGCAGCGGAATATGTACAGCAAATTAATGCATTAGCTGAATTTGAATTGCTTGTCGCTACCGTGGTTGTCAGTTATGTTTGTCTGCGATATCTGCATTTTTATCAGCCAAGCAAAGTATTGGCGGTGAATCCATAAATGAGCGCATTATCATGACCCCAGCAATTGAGATAGCCAAAAAGCATAAAATCGATTTTGAAGTACATGAATACCATCATGATACTAATAGTGAATCTTATGGTTTAGAAGCAGCGCAAAAATTGGGCGTGCCAACGGAACAAGTGTTTAAAACCTTGGTGGTGAGCTTAGATAACCAAGCGCTGGTGGTTGGGGTTGTACCAGTGTCGTCGATGTTGAGTATGAAGTTAATCGCGAAAGCCGCAGGTGCAAAAAAAGCCCACATGGCAGAGGCGTTAGTCGTTGAGCGTTCTAGCGGTTATGTACTAGGAGGTGTGAGTCCGTTAGGGCAAAAAAAACCTTTGCCGACGATTATCGATATTTCAGCACAGCAGCATCAACGTATCTACATTAGCGCTGGCAAAAGAGGCGTAGATATCTCGCTAAGTCCTGCTGATTTACAACGGTTATTGAAAGCTACGTTTGCTGATATTTGTGCCCAACGCTAACGTCTATTTGCCGTTAACTAGCCGATGAGATTGTTAGCTTAATGACCATTGGCAGCAAGCAATATGCAGCAAGCATTTCGCAGCCAACATTTCGAAATAAGCATTTCACAGCCAATAATTTTCTACAAAGAGTTTGCTATAAAAGGTTAGCTATAAAGAGATCGCCGTATACATTTTGCCGCAAACAATTCATCTCAAACAATTCATCTCAAATAATTCATCTCAAACATTTAATCGTAAAACATCTGCTCTTGAACGAGTTCGTCTCAAAAGAGTGAGCCTCAAATCATTAGCCTCAAAAGAATGAGTGTTGAGCTATTCAAGTTCAAACTCTAGGTTTTACCTTCGTTCAATAACACCCTTCATTATCAATTTATTTTGGCTTTAAACTCTGCTTGGGTATTAGGATTGGCTTTTTGATACCAATAATCGAGCATTCTACTGACTTCTGCTTGGGTGATATCTTCAGTTTTATTAACCTGAGTGTCGGCGGTATTGTTACTTGCTGTAACCTCAGTCGTTTTTGCGACTGGTACTATTGCTACTGGCATAATTGCTATTGGTACTACTGGTGCAGCAGTAGTTGTTTTTGAGGTGATACGTTTAGCTGATGCAATTGCAGCTATGGCACCAGATCCATTATATTGCGCGATTTCTTGAGCAAAATTACGGCCAATTTGTAAGCCTGACTTCATCAGCTTATCTTGAGTAAATACAATGCTTTTACCCGTATTGTCGGTTAACGTTATAGTGGGTTGATCATTAAATTGATTGGCGCGTGAGGCAGAGTTAATGGTCGGCAAAGTGAGTTGATAGTTTTGCTCGCTGGCCTGAAAACGCAAAATAACAACATCAGAAACAAAATCATTTTGGCTGCCATTATCTCGGTAACGGGCTTGATAGCGAAAAGCGATTTGTTGCATGTTATCGGGCATGCTTAAGTCCAGTTTTACACTAGATTGCTGTTGTGAGGCTTTACCATTAACTAATACCGTTTCGGCTCTGTCTGGCAGTTGTAAACTGGCGGCGATGCCCATAGGGCTAAGAGTAAGACAAAGTAACGCGATGATATGACGCATAGTGTGTGGTTCCATTGATGTTGATGAACAATATTGTTTGTTATGTGTAAGCACAATAATTGCTTATTTACTTCATTGCTTAATGGGTAATAAATGCTGGTCGGTAATGCTCTGGCAGTTCAAAGGTTTTTAGCGTGTTGCTTAATGGGCAAACAAAACGGAAATAACACGATGTCAGTGCAAGGTCGGGCGAGTGCTCGTCGCCATTGCCATGCAAACGGTCGCCTACAACGGGGTGGCCTAAGCTTGCCATATGAATACGAATTTGATGCTTACGACCCGTGTCTATTTTTACCTGTACCTTGGATTGATTTAACTCTGAGTTGTAGGTCAGTAAGGTGGCGTGTGATAACGCCGGTTTATTATCGACTGGAGTATTAATGGTAACGGGATTGCTCGGAAACTCACCTTCAACAATCACTTGATAGTACTTTTCTAATTCGCGAGTTTCAAACAGCTTAGCAATAGCGGCAGTGGCTTTTTTACTGTGTCCCAATACTAATAATCCGGTGGCAGCACGGTCTAGGCGATGAATAATAAAGGCATTGCGCTGTGGCTGCATATTTAATTCAGCATAGCGATTAATAGTGGTGTGATCGCTCCACTTTGAGCCCTGGCAACGCATACCATAAGGCTTGTACCAAATGCTGTATTCAGCTTCATCAAACAATAACTCAGCGGGTGTGACTTGTTCATCTAGAATGTATTGATTGTAATAAAGATGCAGCTTGTCACCCGGTTGCAAAGGTTTTTTTGCACGGCGAATACGATTAGTTTGTTTACCATGGCTGTGCCAAATAGCGCCTTTTTGCATAGCATCTTTCAATACTTGCTTACTCAGGCTACTGACTTGCGCCAATAGCTCAATGGCGTCAGTACTGTGCTCGGTAATATCAATATGGTATTCGGTTTTATCGGCCATCATTTGGTTAACTCTAACAATGCAGTTTATCAGCAGTAAATAACGCTAAATGTTACCTTATTTAGCGCTTCAATGTTGATTAGTTAATGAAACTTTCTCTTCGCTTAAGTATCTATGTATCATCTGTCGTAAAGTTGTTTTAGCATAACGCGACAAAACACCATATCAATCTGGAGTAGGTAACTTGGAACACATCGTTTGGGATTTTGATCCTATATTAGTCTCGTTTATGGGATTAACCGTACATTGGTACGGCGCGCTTTTTGCGTTGGCTATAGCCACTGGTTTTCAGGTGATGAAGCACTTTTACAAAAAAGAAGGCTTAGATGTTGAGTCTCTTGATAATCTATTAGTGTATTGCGTTATTGGCATTATTGTTGGGGCACGTTTAGCTCATTGTATTTTTTATGACCCTGGATACTACTTTGCTCATCCGCTGAAGATATTTGCGATCTGGGAAGGTGGGCTTGCCAGCCATGGCGGCGGGTTAGGAGCGATATTAGGTCTGTATTTTTACCAACGAAAAGTGAAGTTACCGTTTTTATTTTTACTTGATCGTTTAGCTATCGCGACGGCTATATTTGGCTTTTTTGTGCGTATGGCGAACTTTGCTAATTCAGAAATTTTGGGCGAACCAACAACTGAGCCATGGGGCATTATCTTTAAGCGCATCGATATGTTGCCGCGCCATCCTGCGCAGTTGTATGAATCGTTTGCCTATTTATTAATATTTATCGGCCTATACGCCATTTATAAATACACCAATATGAAGCAAAAACACGGGGCTATATTTGGCCTGTTTTTGGTGCTGGTCTTCAGCGCGCGTATCGCGATTGAAAGTGTGAAAGTTAGCCAAGCTGCATATCATGAGTCAATGCTCAGTGCCGGCCAGTGGTTAAGTTTACCGTTTCTATTTACTGGCATTGTGTTGCTTGTTATGGCTTACCGTAAACGCACTTAGTATGCTGACAAACTGAAAGTGATATCCAATAAAAACGTCCTATTGCTACTGCAATAGGACGTTTTTTATGAACAATCTAAGTCAGGCTTTAATGCTTTTTATTTGGCATTACATTCCAGCAGGTAAATACTTAAAGCGCTTCATTTGCTCGTAATGGGTAGCAACAATTTTTTGTACTTGCTCTGGTGTCAGTTTGGTTTTCCATTGATGCTTGCCACCATTCCTAAAGAAGGCATTAGCATTTTCATGTTTTTCAACAAAGCCGAGTTTAGTTTCTTGGGCTTTCAATTGAGCAAAAGAAGAGTGCTTAATGGCATTTTTCAGGCGGACAGGATCTTTTTTCAAACCTAAAAAGGATTCTACTTTACGGAAGACCTTTTTAGGATCATCTAGCATATCCTCATAGCGTAAAATCAGCTTTGATGCGTCATCGGCAGTCCAGCTAGACACATGCATAGACCAAGAGGTAATAATTTGCGGCACATGCGGTGCTTCATTTGGCGTGCCTGTCATTTCTTCTGCCATATAAGCTATGGCTTCATCGATGCTGTAACCAAAGTAATTGGCCATTGAGATTGCCACATCTAGCGGGTTACGAACCACATAAATCGCCCCAGATGTGACAGAGGAGTTATGCAGTGGATGACCGTTGTATTCGCCTAGGTAGTTGTGGGTTTTTACAAATGTGGTGCCATTAGCTTGATGCGCAATATCAGCCTGAACCTTTGGTCTTAGTACACTGACTTCTTCTAACGTCAGTTCGGTGGTGGCCGTTTTGTCTTTTGGTAAATAATGCTGGTAACGATGCGCGGCCGACTCTGCTGTCGAAATGGTGTGCATGGTATTAATATCAATCGGTTGATCTTGATTTTGAATATAGTTTTCTAAAAATGCGCGTACCCAAGTGTTACCCGATTTAGGGTAAGAGGCCACCCAAAGTATGTTTCCCATCCGTAATCCTTTGTTATTATTTTTACGTCTTTCAATACAGTAAAACTACCGATAATTGTGCAAAATGGCAAGTTTACTGGGTTGTAGGTATAGGGATTAGAGTGTGAGCATTAAAAGGTGATAGCTGAGTTTTATATCCACTTTAACTGCTCTGACAAGGCTCTAAACCAGCAAACGTGTCCGCGGTGTTACTGTTTAAACGCTTTGATTTTACTTATGCAACCCTTTATACTTGCCGCTGCATTTTTATGCACTGCGCGTTTAATAAATTTTAAGCCTAATTTACACATATTGCCGAGGTCGTTTTTCCATAATGAATATTAAGCCGCATTAGTTTTCCCTCCCTATTTGGATCGTTAAGATCCGTCCGTAATTGCTGCCATGTTGGTAGTTTTTGTTGTATATCACTATCCAATATCATTTTGTCGCATTAATGAGTTAATTTCACCGCTGACGCACGCTGATATATCAGGCGTTAACATATGTTATTGGCATATTGGCTAACATTAAAACAGAGTAAAATACATGATACAAAACATGAAAAAAGAATGGTTTTCCAACATCCGTGGAGATCTGTTAGCAGGTATAGTCGTCGCGCTAGCGTTAATTCCTGAGGCGATTGCCTTTTCTATTATTGCTGGGGTTGATCCAAAAGTGGGTTTGTACGCTTCATTCTGTATCGCTGTGGTCATCGCGTTTACGGGTGGACGTCCTGGAATGATCTCTGCGGCCACTGGTGCTATGGCGCTATTGATGGTGACCTTAGTTAAAGAGCATGGTCTTGAGTATTTATTAGCCGCAACGTTATTGACCGGCATATTTCAAATTGCAGCAGGTTACTTAAAGCTTGGCAGTTTGATGCGTTTTGTCTCGCGTTCGGTGGTGACTGGCTTTGTGAACGCACTCGCCATTTTAATTTTTATGGCGCAGTTGCCAGAGCTTACTAATGTGACATGGCATGTGTATGCCATGACCGCAGCAGGACTGGGGATTATTTATTTATTCCCATTAATCCCTGTTATTGGTAAATCGTTGCCGTCACCTTTAATTTGTATTGTCGGCTTAACCATTTTTGCGGTTTACATGGGATTAGACATCCGTACCGTAGGCGACATGGGACAACTTCCTGATACGTTACCAATCTTCCTTTGGCCAGAAGTGCCATTAACCCTTGAAACGTTAATGATCATCTTCCCTTATTCAGCTGGTCTTGCTGTTGTTGGTTTATTGGAATCAATGATGACAGCGACTATTGTTGATGATTTAACCGATACGCCAAGTGATAAAAACCGCGAATGTAAAGGCCAAGGTATTGCTAATATCGGTGCTGGTTTAATGGGCGGCATGGCAGGTTGTGCCATGATTGGTCAATCTATTATCAACGTTAAATCAGGCGGGCGTGGGCGTTTGTCGACCTTCTCTGCCGGTTTGTTTTTGCTTATTTTGATCGTGTTTTTAGGTGATTGGTTAAAAATGATCCCTATGGCTGCACTCGTTGCCGTGATGATCATGGTGTCTATTGGAACCTTCTCTTGGGATTCTATTCGTAATCTTAAACATCATCCTTTATCGACCAATCTTGTGATGGTCGCCACAGTTGTTGTGGTTGTTGCTACCCATAATTTAGCGATTGGGGTATTTGTAGGTGTGTTACTTGCCTCGTTATTCTTTGCTAATAAAGTGGGTCGTTTTATGGTGGTTAAAAGCACCGACACCACCGCAGAAGCCGGCCGTCATTATCAAATTGTTGGCCAAGTCTTTTTTGCCTCAGCAGATAAGTTCAGCAACTCATTTGATTTCAGAGAAGTGGTTGAAAAAGTCACTATTGATTTATCTTTGGCGCATTTTTGGGATATTACTGCGGTATCGGCGCTCGATAAAGTGGTGATTAAATTCCGCCGCGAGGGTACTGAAGTTGAGTTAATTGGTCTTAACGAAGCCAGCGCTACCATTGTGGATAAATTTGGTGTGCATGATAAACCCGAAGACGTTGAAAAAATGATGTCAGGTCACTAAGCCCATAGCAACACCATAAAAGGATAATAATGATGACAAATGTGATTGCCTGTATCGACGGTTCAAAAGCAACACGCGCGGTATCTGATGCTAGTGGGTGGGCGGCTATGCAGTTGAACGCCCCTGTGACGTTATTACATGTATTGGATAAGTCTGCCTATCCTACAGAGTTAAATCTGTCGGGAAATATTGGCCTTGGTAGCCGAGAGCATTTACTTGCTGAGATGGTTGAACTTGAAGGGCGCATGAGTAAACTCGCGCTCGAACAAGGTAAATATATGCTACAAGATGCTCAAACGAGCATTGTAGCGGCGCAACCTTCTGTGGCGGTGCAAACACTGCAACGCCATGGCGATTTAGTGGAAACGCTGCTTGAGCAAGAAGCTGATGCCAGACTAGTGGTTATTGGTCGTCAAGGTGAGCAGCATCAAGATCAAGCGCAAGCGATTGGCAGTCATTTAGAAAGTGTTATTCGCACGCTTAAGCAGCCGATTTTAGTGGTGATGCCGGAGTTTGCAATGCCAAGCCGTTTTATGATCGCTTATGATGGCAGCGCCACCTCGAAAACAGTGCTTGAACGAGTGATTAGCAGCCCACTACTTAAAGGGCTCGAATGTCATTTAGTGATGGTGTCTGACAATCAGTCTCAAGCGCAAACCGAATTGACCTCGGTTGCAGACTCTCTTACTGAAGCTGGTTTTGAGGTAACAACTGCGGTTTGTCAGGGCGAAGTGCAAACTGCTCTAGAGGCTTACCAGCTAGCACACCAAATTGATTTAATGGTAATGGGTGCTTATGGTCATTCACGTATTCGTGAGTTTTTTGTTGGTAGTAACACGACACGGATGATCAGTAAAAGCCACATCCCATTGTTATTGTTACGCTAAGCAAAAAGACTAGCGTCGCTTCGCTGCTAGGGTGGACTACGTCCTGCTAGGATCGCTTCGCTGCTAGGGCGGACTTACGTCCTGCTAGGATCGCTTCGCTGCTAGGGCGGACTTGCGTCTTGCTAGAGGCTAGATTCTTGATTTTATAGGATCTAGCCGCGCAGCGACCTAGCGACCTAGCAGCGTAGCGCCCCTTGGCAGCAGTGACTTTTCTGCTTTAACAGCACACACCTTATATTCTGGAATTTTTGCAATGGGATCCAATGCATTAATGGTCAGCTTATTGGCTGCTGCTTCGGCAAAGTGGAATGGTAAAAATAATACCCCTACCTGAGCCCGCTTAGTCACAAAGGCGGCTATGTCTATTTCTCCGCGGCGAGTACTCAGTTTCAACATATCACCGTTATTGACTCCCAATTGCTCGGCATCAAAAACCGAAATCATTACTCTGGGCGAGCCTTTAATATCCAGTTCCGGGGTTTTGCGCGTCATAGTGCCAGTATGGAATTGTTCCAGTAAACGGCCTGTTGAAAGGGTTAATGGATATTCGCTATCGGGCATTTCGGCAGGTAGTCGATAACTCACTGGCATCATTCTGCCTTTACCGCGTAAAAATGTTTCGGTATGCAAAATCGGTGTGCCAGGATGGTTTTCATCAAAGCATGGCCACTGTAAACCATCTACCTTATGTTCAAGTCGTTGCCAGGTAAGGCCTTGATATTGCGGGGTGACGTGGTTAATTTCTTGCCAAATATCTTTGGTGCTGTGGTAATTCCAATTAGCATCAAGGCTGTTGGCAATCATTTGGATAATTTTCCAGTCTACAATCGCATCCCCCGGAGGGGTTAACGCAACACGTAATTGTTGTACCCGACGTTCTGTATTGGTGAAATGGCCATCTTTTTCTGCAAAGGCGGTTGCGGGGAGTACCACATGGGCCATCTGCGCGGTTTCGGTTAAAAAGATATCTTGCACCAGCATAAATTTAATTTTAGATAGTGCAGCGATTACGTGAGCTTGGTCCGGATCGCTTAGCACTGGGTTTTCTCCCAAAACATACAGAGCATCGAGTTTACCTTTGACAATCGCCTGCATGATTTCAGTTGCTGCTAATCCTATGTCTGAATTTAGCGATGTATTGCCCCAAGCTTTGGCAAATTTAGCGTTATTAGTCGGATTGATTTTTTGGTAACCGGGATAATAATTGGGTAACGCGCCCATATCACAAGCGCCTTGAACATTACTTTGGCCGCGCAGTGGGTTTAGTCCGGCGCCTGTTACGCCAATATTGCCACACAGCAATTGCAAGTTGGAGGTGGACACAACGTTGTCGTAACCTGAGGTATGTTGAGTAATCCCCATAGCATAATACAAGGCGGTTTTGCTCGCGGTGCCGATCATTTTTGCCATAGTGGCAATGTCTTCGGCACTCACGCCAGTTATTAGGGCTGCATTGGCTAAGCTGTAATCGGGTTTCATCACTTCTTGTTTGAGCAATTCATAGTCTTCAATACGGCTATTGATGTAGTGCATGTCTTGCCAGTTATTGATGATAATTTGCTGCATGATGGCATTGAGTAGCATCACATCTGTGCCAGGTTTATGTGATACATATAAATGGGCACTGTCTGCAATAGCCGTTCTCTTTGGGTCCGCGACAATTAAGCGCGCGCCGTGTTGGCTAACGGCTCGTTTAATATGCGAGGCGATAATAGGGTGGGCGCTGGTGGTATCGGAGCCGATGATGAAAATCACATCTGAGTCTTTAATGCTGGGAATATCATTGGTCATGGCCCCGCCGCCAATGGTATCGGATAGCCCTGCGACAGACGATGAATGACATAATCGTGCGCAGTGATCAATGCTGTTGGTGCCCATAATGCTACGGGTGAACTTTTGCATTAAATAGTTTTCTTCATTGGTGCATTTAGCAGAAGACAATGCAGCAAACTTGCTTGGCCCAGCGGCATCTTTAATCGGTTGCAGTTGCTGTGCTATATAACTAATGGCTTCAGACCAAGAGGCGGGTTGCAGCTGACCATTTTTGCGAATTAATGGCGTTGTAAGGCGTTTAGGGCTGTTTAAAAAATCAAAACCAGAGCGCCCTTTAACACATAACATGCCTTCATTGACCACTGATTGAGTATCGCCAGATACTCGCATTACATGATTTTTGTCCTGGTCGACATGCAGTTCAACCCGGCAACCAACGCCACAATATGTGCACACGGTTGAGGTTTTGATTAACGCTCTGTCGCTACCTTGGATTTTATCGCGGGCATCAACCAAAGCGCCAGTAGGGCAAACTTGAACACAGTTACCGCATTGCACACAATCGCTGTCATTCATCGACGCAGTAAAGCCAACTCGAGGGGCGTTGCGGCTAATGCCTGCTGTTGTAGCATCGGGTAGTGCTTGATAACTATTGGCTTCAAAGCTGATAACGTTATGACCACTTTGTTGATGGCAAGCATCAATACAAGCGGCGCAACTGATACAGCGATTAGCATCGAAAGTAATAAAAGGCGCACTGTTATCGACTTTAAATTTACGCGCCTGAGTTTGATCCAGTGTTTTTCCGTCGACTTTATATTCGGTGGCATAATCGCGTAATTTACAATCGGTATTGGCTTGGCAAGCGCACTCCAAACAGCGCATCGCTTCTTTCATTGCCTCATCGGGAATGAATCCTAGTTCTACCTCGGCAAAGTTAAGCGCTCGATTGAGCTGGTTTAGCTCTGGCATTTTTAAGCGGCGACGCTTGGCTGTCTCTGGGTATATCTCAGCAGATAACGAGGCTGTTTTGTTGGCCTTTCGTGAGTTAAATAGTCTAGGTTCTAAATGACAAGTTAAGCCTTCAGTTAACAATCCTTCAATGGCTTCAGCGGCTTTTCGGCCATCTGCTACCGCACCAACAGCAGTACCAGGGCCAGTGCGGGAGTCACCGATAACAAATAGTTTTTCTACCCCTGCAGACATGGTTTGCTCGCAGCCAAGGAAGGTATGCCAGCGGGTGAGGGCAATATGACCAGTGTCTATTTGATTTTCTGGCTGGTCTAAAAAGGCTAAATCCACTTGTTGAGATACCGCAGGTATTACGGTGTCGAATGTTTCTTCAAAGGTTTCTCCAGTCGCTTTGGGAGAGCGGCGACCAGATTCATCGGGCTCGCCGAGCGCCATTTTAGCAAAGGTGACGGATTTAACCCGGCCTTGGTCATCGCTGTGGTTTTCCAGTGGATTGGTGAGAAAATGAAATTTAACCCCTTCCTCTTCTGCTTCATGTATTTCATAGGGCTCAGCTGGCATTTCATCACGGCTACGACGATAAATTAAGGTCACATCAGCGCCATCGCGCACAGCGGTACGGGCGCAATCAATCGCAGTGTTACCGCCACCAATGACGGCCACTTTTTTGCCTGTAATGAATTTTTTTTCCGTACAATAATCACGCAAATAGTCCACACCTAAATAACAGCCGATTAAATCACTGCCAGGGTAATTCATTGGCACGGCTTTTTGCGCCCCAATCGCGAGGCAAACCGCATCATAATTGGCCACTAATTCGGTTAAATTGGTATCACGACCCAGTTCAACTCCCGTTTCAATTTTAAGTCCGTTGCGGGTGAGCAGTTCGATCTCTTTATCGAGTATATCTTTAGGTAAGCGGTACTCAGGAATACCGTAACGTAACCAGCCTCCAGCTTTAGGAGCCGACTCCATAATGGTCACATCGTGGCCATTATTAGACAAATAATAACCCGCGGTTAATCCTGCAGGGCCACTGCCGATAATGGCAATGCGCTTGTTGGTGGCTGGTGCTTTTGGAGGAACATAAGACTCTGCATCTTGTAAATCTAAGTCTGCTGCATGACGTTTTAATTGACGAATCGCCACAGGTTCATCTACCAGTCCGCGGCGACACTGGGCTTCACAAAAAGCGGGGCAAACACGGCCAATAGACAAAGGTAAAGGTAAGGTTTGCTTGATGACTTTGACGGCTTCTTTATGATCGCCTCTGCCGATATGATACAGATACGATTGCACGTCAACGCCGGCAGGACAGGCAGTTTGGCAAGGTGCTTCACAATCCGCAAAGTGATCACTCAGAATATCTTTGAGTGCTTGTTGACGAAGATGGCTTAAGTGGCTCGACTGAGTAATGACCTCTAAACCAGTTTCTAGCGGTGTTTCACAGGCGCGAACACATCGTAAACTACCATCATGGTTTTTGATTTGTACTTGGCACAAATTGCAGTGTTGTCTCTCTTGGCGATGAGAATAATCACATAAGCTAGGGATGTTAATACCGGCGTTTTTTGCTGCCTTTAACAAGCTGTCAGCTTTAGGAAGCGAAAGTGTTGTTCCGTCGATAGTGATATCAATCATTGCAAAGCCTTTTCATTTTTTGAGTCACGGGCAAAGTCTAATGCCTTTGAGGATGGGACGAGTAGGGCGTCAATAGGGATAAACAACTAAACCTAAAATGGGGTTAATGTCAGCAATGGCAGATTAAGCTGATAACCTTGCTCTGGCATCCACAGTCTATGTATCAAGTTTAATTTGAGGAGTGATTTTCAGATGTGACTTAGATCATTTTTATTGCGATTAAATGTGTATTTTATATTAATGTTATAATAAACATTTAACTACTTGTGGTTTTATCTCGTAATTATTGCTAGGAGAGTGATGATTTGTTGTCATTGTTCACGATTGTGGACAGTTGGTTGTGATGAGAGGATTCATTACTGTTGCAACCATTGCTGTTAAAACCATTGCTGTTACAAAAAAGCAGGCTGAGTAAATGATATTCAACCCGCTTGTTTATTGTTACTTCAATCTAAAAACCACTTCCACTCTGTCGCTAATCGCGACTTGGCCTTGTTGATAGGTTTGCGCTACATCGGCATTCATTTTCATGCTGGCGCGGTACATTTCTGGCTGATTGGCTTGTTGCGGAAAGTATCTTACTTGCCATACCCCAGCAATTTGTTCACCAAAGCCTTTTGCTAAAGATTGAGCTTTTTGCTTGGCATCATCAATCGCGGCTTGGCGAGCTTGAGCAATGATTTTGGTTTCTTGGCTCGACTTTAGTTCGATATTATTAACGTTATTAATCCCTTCAACCAAAGCGCTGTCGAGTAATTCATTTAAGCTGTTAAGGTCAATTACGGTAATGGTCATTTGACGGCTAGCGTTATAACCCGTGAGTTTACGCGGTTCATTTTGCACATACATATATTGCGGATTAAGTTGTAAGTTAGCACTTTGAATGTGTTTTTTGTCGACTCCAGCCTTGAGTAATCGTTGCATAAATTGGCTGACGGCTTCGTCGGCTTTGTCTTTAGCTGCTTTAGCGCTATCGGCTTCTATAGATACTTGAACATTGATAATAGCCATGTCTGCTACAGCTTCAATGGTGCTTGTTCCCACTGTTTCAATATGAGCAAAACTGAGCTCGGCCGCTTGCACTGTCGATAAACTGCTGGTGGCGGTTAAGGTAAATAATGAAGCTGAAATGATGCTTGTGAGTAATATTTTGTTCATTGATAACTCCGCTAATGGTTAGCTAAATACTGTTTTCACACAGGTAAAGTGGGTCTGTTATGAGTGTAAACGGTGCAAATATAAAAAAGGGTTTTTATTTTTGCTTATGTTTACGGTTTATTTATTTCTCGTTGTTTATTACCTATTTTCAATAGTGCTAAAACAACTGTGCTGAGATATTAAGCAGTTTGTTTCTGATCCATTGATTTACCGGATCGTCTTGGGCTTGTTGATGCCAATACATGTGTACCGCCAGTTCTGGCACCTCAAAGGGGAGTGGCGACACTACAATTGGCATGGTTTGTTGTAACAACATGGCGTAGGTGTTTGGCATGGTCATGATCAAATCTGATTGGCAGATGACGCTGATGGCGGCAAAGTAATGCTCGCAACGTAATGCAATATTGCGGCTAACGCCTTGATGGGCGAGCGCCATGTCGACGGTGTCGATGTTGAAGTCTTTTAAGCTCACTAATGCATGAGATGCGGCGGCATAATTAGCGAGGGTGAGCTGCTGTAAAATCGGATGGTTTTGGCGACACACTAATGAAAATCGTTCGCTGCATATTAGAGTGTTGCAAATATCTTTATGGGTTGGCATCAGTACATCGATAACGATATCTAAACTTTGCTGCGCCAGCGACGGCTCAAGTTCAGTGCGTTTAATTTGACGACTGTTTAAGGTGATGTTGGGGGTGTTATTGAGTAAATCGGGCATAAGAATAGGAAAGAACATTGACTCTAATATGTCTCTTAATCCTAGTTTTATCTCACGTTTGTGTTGCTGTATGTCAAATGTAGCGGGCTGGCTAACAGTATTATTGAGTAACAGCAGCGCTTGTTGCACGTCGGGAATCATTTTTTGGCACAGTGCTGTCGGTACCATTTTACGACCATGACGGACAAATAATGGGTCGTTAAATTTGTCGCGTAAGCGAGCTATAGCATGACTCACAGCGGGTTGTGTAAGGTGTAGCTTACTCGCCGCAGCAGTAATGCTGCCGTGCTGATATACCGTGCTCATAATGAGGAATAAGTTTAAATCAATCTTACTATGCAGCATATTAATAGTTATCTATGATTTAGTATCATTTGAATTTATTTTAGGCTTGGTTAAATTAAAGTCAAACTAAACCAATAAAAGCAGACTCAACATGACCGCAATAAATGACACTCAAGCACAGCAAATTCAAAAAATGACCATTGGCACAGATAAATATCCAATGCCACTACCACCAAAATTTGATAACAAACAACAGCAACAACAATATGAAAAACAGCACTTAGCCGCGGCATTTAGGGTATTTGCCCATTACCGATTCGACGAAGGATTAGCGGGGCACATTACCTTGCGTGATTGTATTGATCCTGAGTCATTTTGGGTTAATCCATTAGCGGTGCATTTTTCTAAAATTAAAGCATCAGATTTAGTGCGAGTTGATCATAAAGGCAATATTTTGGAGGGCAAGCACCCAATCAATAATGCCGCATTTGCGATTCATTCGCGTATTCACCATGCGCGCCCAGATGTCAACGCAGTGGCCCATGCCCATACTACTTATGGTCGTGCATTTTCATCACTAGGTGAGTTACTTAAACCTATCTCTCAAGATGCATGCATGTTTTATGAAAACCACAGTGTGTTTGACACTTTTACCGGCGTGGTCGCCGATTTATCTGAAGGCGATATGATTGCTGAGGCGCTACAAGGTCATGCTGCGGTTATCTTACAAAACCATGGCTTACTCACTGTCGGTAAGTCTGTTGATGCGGCAACGGCTAATTTTGTCATGTTAGACAGTTGCTGCCATAGCCAGTTATTGGCACAGGCGGCGGGTGAACTTAAATTGATTGGCCATGAAATTGCGACTAAAACTCGCCAAATTAATGGCTCAGATTTAGTGACATGGGGTAATTTTCAACCCTTGTATCAGGTCATGTTGGCGCAAGATAACAGCTTTTTAGATTAAGCCTGTTAACGATGCCAAAGGGCGGTTTGATTTTGATAAAACCGTATTCATGCAGCTATATTTCGCAAGAACGTATTCTGTACTGATGCTTATGATACTCGCTAAGTCTGCTTAGCGAGCAAGGATGCAACTCCCTATGACAGGTTCGATTATTACCGAAATACTGCTGCCATTGTCGCTCGCCTTCATTATGTTTGGCATGGGCTTAAGTTTAACTCAATTTGATTTTTTACGTTTATGGCAAACTCCAATGCCGATTATTGGCGGCTTTATTGGCCAAATTATCGTGTTGCCCTTGTTGGCTTTTACTCTTTGTTTGTTGATGGACTTATCGCCAGCGATGTCGATAGGGTTAATGATTTTGGCTGCCTGCCCCGGTGGCACAACCTCAAATGTTGTAAGTCATCTTGCTAAGGCTAATTTGGCTTTGTCGGTGAGTTTGACTGCACTGAGTCGTATTGTATGTGTTTTTACCGCACCGTTTATCATCCAATTTGCGGTTAGCTATTTTAGTGATAGCCATGATATTGAAGTGTCATTAAGCAGTATTTCATTAGGTTTATTGGTGATTACCTTGCTACCGATTATGTTTGGCATGATTGTGCGGCGTTATTATCGCGATTGGGCTGTTAAAGTGGAGGTGTATTTTAGGCGCTTTGCATTAGTGTTTTTATTGTTGATGATTACAGGGGTGGTGATTCAAGAACGTGACATTATCAGCGACGCTTTTAACGAGGTGTTTATTGCGTGCATGTTGTTAAATTTGCTTGCCATGATGGTGGGCGTAATTACTGCCAAACTATTCAAATTAAGCCATAAAGATAGTCTAACGTTGGCCATTGAAATAGGTTTACAAAACTCCACTATGGCAATGCTTATTTGCATCAGTTTACTGCATATGCCCAGTTATGCTGTGGTAGCTGGAGTATACAGTTTAACCATGTATTTGGGCGCAGGGTTATTGGTTCTTTATGCCAGTTACAGCAATTCCAATCGTAATTCTGTCATTCAACCTACTGACTCACATTAGCCTCGTGCTAGTTCTAACTTAACACTAACATCTACATTAACGATTATTGCTGCTGGTCTTCACTTCGGTGTAGGCCTTGCCAGTACCTAAATGCTCGGTGAACTTTAACACTGCAACCGAGTATCACTTTATTTAACTAACCAATCTAAACCGCGTTATAGCCACTCATTAAACCTGTTATTAAGCGGTTTTCTCACATTCGTTCTTAGCTACTCATATTGATGCGGTTACGGCCAGTTGATTTGGCACGGTAAAGTGCTGTGTCTGCTGCGCAAACCAGTGCGGTTGGCGTGCGGTATTGGCCACTTCGTTCACAGGCAATGCCCTGGCTGACACTGATTTTGGTTTGTGCAGGTAACCCTATATCGGTAAAGCTTAACTGGTTAATACGACGTTGAATATTTTTGGCAATGTATTCTGCTGTTAACGGATTACTGTTGGGCAGAATGACCACAAACTCTTCACCACCATAACGGGCTGCCATCGCATTGTTAGACGGGAGCACCTCTGCCAGTACTTGAGCAATTTTTTGCAAACATTTATCACCGTTAACATGACCATACTGGTCATTAAACATTTTAAAATAATCGACATCGATAATGATTAAACACAGCGGTTGGTCGTGGTTAATACTGTCGTTCCAGTTGGTTTGCAGGGCATCATCAAAAGCGTGACGGTTGGCAAGGCCGGTTAATTTGTCTGTATGGGCTAAGTGGCGCAGTTTGTTGTACTCGGCTTTATGCGTAGTGAGATTATGCATGATGCCTATAAATAACGGCTCAGATCCTATCTGCATCGACGGTAAACATGACAATGATAAGTCTGCTTCGAGTAACGTGCTGTCGGCGCGATTAATAATAATTTCTTTAGGACCATGATTAAACTGAGTCACTTTATTGGCTTCATCGCTGGCGCTATTCCACAAGGAAAATAAAGATTGATACTCATCTTTAAAAGGGCTTTGTAGATAATCGGTCCAAGTTTGACCTATTAACATTTCGGCTGGGGCACCGAATAATTTAGCGCCTAACGGATTGATCATCTCAATCACACCGGCAGAGTTAATCACAAAAATCGCTTCTGAAATCGCCGTGATCACATTGAGCAAGGTGCTAATTTGTAGGTTATCTGCTACTGCCATTTTGCCATTATGACTTGCTGAAGTGGCATCAAAAGCGACATCCGTAAATGATGAGTCGGATAGGATTTCATCATCAAGACGCAATGGTATTTTTATTGAACGGGGAAATTTAGCAAATGAGTCTGTTAATTTAGTCACACGAGAAATCGTGGCATTGAGTTCTGTTAATTTATCATTGGTAAACATGGTGCATTCCCTTAAGCGTTTGGTATTGGTAACCCCTTGTTGATGTCAAACACTTTATTAGGAATAAGGCTTATTTACCTTTCGGTAACCTTCTGCTTTTAAGTTGTTGATTTTAAACTGTTTAAAGTTGCTATTTATTGTGTGAATTTGTTGTGATTGAGTTGACTCTATTGCATGTACCTTGGATACAAGCTGATTTTGTTGCTGGTTTTTAGGATTTGTCTCACTAAAATCGATAGTGTTCTTAGCTTAAATAGCTTGTTGTGCAGCTGTATTTGGTTGCATCGTTGACAGATGTTGAGCCGTTATTGGGAGGTAGCGAGACCGTTATTTTACAGGCGTTTGCTCATCGGTCTGTTGAGAAATGATTGGTTTTTGAGTTCGGTTAACGGGTAAAAGGTAAGTCCAACCTCGGGTTATGCTACTGGATAACACAAGTCGTTTTAGCAATGGTTATGTTATTGATTAATGTTGCTCTGTGGTTCAGCATAAAAGCTCAGGGCAAGCCTGAGCTTTCGTCATATTCAACTCATCGAATATTTAGTCTGGGTGATTAACAACTTCAGGATCTGGGCTGAGTACCAATAAGGTATTGCTGGTGTTCGACAACACAAACTGAAAACTGGTATTGCCTGCTACTTCATCTAAATCGGTTAAGTGTATCAAGCTGCCATTGTTGCAGATGCTTACGGCATCAATAATGCCGTCAAATGGGGTAATAAAAGCCGCGCCAACAAATCTAAGTCCTTTGCCCGTTTGATCAATAAGTTGGTACGTGATGGTACAGTTTTTAGTAATAATAACATCACCGCTTTTAGGGGTGCCATCGTGATTGGTATAACTGAAAAACGGCTCGCCGTTTTCTAGGGTGACGGTGAGATTAAAAAATGTTGTATCTTGAGTTGTTGACATTATATTTTCCATTTTTTGTTGGTTTAGGGTTTAGGGGTAAATCTATAATTGGTTATTGCCGATTTATCTAACAGTTGTAACAAGTCAGGATACTTATTCAATTCGCCTAAGCAGTCGAGTGCTTTAGCATAGGGAATCGTATACTTAGGGTCGCTGTTGTTATCTATAATCAGTGCCAGTTGGTTTTTAGTCTGTTTACACTGAACATTAACTTGCTGTGATGGTTCTATAGATTTCATCAAAATGGCTGTAAGAATGGTACTTTCAGCTAAATCGGCAGTGTAAGCCGTATTTTGGTGAAACTCGGTGATTAATTGATTAAACGAGGTTATTGCCTGACGCGCAAAAAGTAGGCTTTTTTGTAACTGTCCTTGTGATGCTAAATAATTTGCAGCTGCCAGCTGATATTTAGCCCATAACTCGTTCTTTTTATTAGAAGTTGTTAAAGTCGCATCGGTTTCAAGCATAGCCGCCAAAGAGTTAATACTCTGACCCATAGTGTTTTCAATAGGTATCGAACTATATGTCAACATATCAAAGTAAGCATAATATTGTTGGATTTTCAAAATATCATTTTGAGGGTCTTGTTTAAAGGCCTTGGTAATAGTAGCTAAACGGAGTTCGGCAGTTGAAAATACTTCCTGATGTTTGCCTTGATAGTTTAATAATTTAGCCAGCAGACCATAACTACTCGATAATCGTTCAAGTAAATAAGGCTGCTTTTCTAAAGCTTGATTGGCCAACTGCTGTTGAATTTGTTGGTGTATTTGTATCGCCGCGGTAATGTCGCCTTGGGCGGTGGCTGCACTGGCAATCCATGATTGTGCATTGGCCACATCAGCAATCATTTTGCTATTACTTGGGTCTTGAACTAGTGCTTTTTGTTTTAACTGTAATGATTGCTCAAATGCCTCTCGTGCAGCAGCAAAGTTTTGCTGCTTCATGTGTATCGAGCCAAGAGAGTTTTGTGCGTACGACAACTCCATTAACGCATCGTTATCGTCTGGCGCGAATTGATACATGGCTTGGCTGTATGTTAAATATTGTTCAAACCAAGGCTGCGTTGCTGCCCAATCACTTTTATCGTATTCAAGCCTGCCGAGCCAAAAAGCATTGGCGCCTAAGGTTTTAAGTAAGTTGAGGTTTTGGGGTTGTATTTCGAGTAACGGCAGCATGCGCTCACGGGCGGCGATTAAGGCGCTGTGGGCTTCGTCGGTATTGCCGCGAGAATAGGCCACTTCGCCCATGGCCTCTAAGGTTTGGCTGTGTTGAAACTGGGCTTCAAAGCTTAAATAGCTGGCATCGTCGGCGGAAACGTCACTGAAATATTCTAATGCTTTATTACTGATACCATCGAGCAAGTCCATGCGGCCAATACCGCGCATTTTGTCGGCGAATTCACCGACCATAAAACCGAGTAAGTTTTCTGCCGCTAGGCGTTTTTGTTGTGCCTGGGTTTCGGCCTCAATGCTGCGAACACTCATGGCGACAGAAATCAATGTCAGTGTCACAAGGGCTAGCATGACTGCGCGGCGGCGCCAGCGTCCGATGTTGGCTTGTTTGCTAGAGGCTTGAATGAGTGCCAGCTCTTGAGGCTCTAGGTTAAACAATTGGTTATTGAGCAATGTGCTTGCTTCTGCCAATGGTTTACCTTCTGCCAGCAAATAAGCACTACTTTTTGACTCCGCTAGCCAGCGGTTGGATTGATGCTGTAAACGGCTTTTAATAGCTAAACTGTCCTTGTGTTCGGTTATCCATTGGGTCGCGCGGGGCCAGCGCCTTAATAGCGCTTCGTGGGCAATACTAAAGCAGGCTTGATCTTGTTGCAGATGGGAAACAAACAAACGGTTATCGACCATGGCTTTGACGAGGTTTATTTCGGCATCGTTAGTGAGATCGCTCCAGCGGGCGGTACTGCTGGTGATTGATTTTTCATCTTCGGTTAGGGTGACTAACATCGACAGTATTTTAGGCAGTGCGGCGCGTTCGCTGTTGTTTAATTGGTTGAGCACTTCTTCAGCATTTTTACCGATGGCGCCTTCAATCCCCCCAAGCGAATGGTATACCGACACCAATAATTGATTGTTGTCATCTTTGTTTAAATACAGTGATTGCAAGGTGTATTGCAACATGGGCAGTGCATCGGGGTTTGAGGCGGCTTCACTGCAAAGTATTTCGTCCAACGGCATTGCCGTATCGGGATCGAGTGTCCATGTGAGGTTAGCTGCATTGGCCGGTAAGCGGATCATTTGCATCAGCTCTGCTCGGGTTGGCGCGGATAAATCGAAATGTGAGCCATTGGCTTTGCCTGCCATTAGGCTTGGGTGGCTAACAACCTGAGGGTAAAAGTCATTGCGGCAAGCACTAATAATTAATACTACCCCTGAAACCGCAAGCGTTTCGAGGATATCTAATACATTGTTACGTTCGGATTCGGTAAATAATGGCGAGGCTAATAAGATTTCTAAACGGTCGATAAACAATGAAAAATGGGGCCGACTGTATTTGGGGGCATTGTCATCATCGATTGATGAGTATTTGGCTAAAGCTAGCTGACAATATTCAATAACGGTTTTGATGTCGTTTTGCAGTTTGTTTGCCAGCATATCGGCACTGCAGTCGGTAAACACCGCTTGGTCATTGATTTCCCAGTCGAGCATCGCACTGGCGATATCGATAATTAACCTGCCTTTAGTGACATCGGCTAAATCTAAGTTGGCATTATCGATTACGCCAACCCCGTTAAAGCCATTTTTTGACATTAAATTCGGCATGATACCGGCATTAATTAACGATGATTTACCTGTACCGCTGGGGCCGAGGATTAAACAGAAGGCTCGGCCAAATTCAACTTGTTTAGTGATGCGATTTAATAAGGTGTCAACTTGCTCGCTTCGGCCAAAAAATACGTTGGAGTCGTTGGTGTCAAATACGCGTAAACCCGGAAAAGGCGAGGCGCCTTGCCATTGTTGGGTTACGGCTTTGGCATGGTGACCTACAGGGAATTCAATACTGGCAATGGTGCGATAACCGCGTTTGCGGATGGTTTCTATGTACTGCGGATTAGATGCTTGATCGCCTAATGCTTTACGCAGCTGGGTAATGACTTTATGCAGCGGATTATCACCAATGGCGATGCTGTTCCAGCAGTGGTTAATAATATCGTCTGCTGCTAGCACTTCCCCTTGGTGTTGGCACAGTAAACGCAACACATCCATGGCTTTGGGTTCAAGACTGCGAATAACATCGCCAGACTGAACGCTATTACTTTGTGGATTAATTTGCCAATCGCCAAAAAAGAAAGTGCTGTCATTCATCTGTAATTAATTTCCGATTGGTTAATCGCGTTAAGTTATAAGCAATAAAGATTACGTCACGATGACTTTTATTGAGAGCCATCTTTGGGCGCACTACTTCTGCTTGTTTTATTGTATCGTGCGATTACGTCAATTGTATTGTTGTTGTAAAATCTTACAATAAATTTACATTTTTCTCGACATCGATATCGCGTACGGCATTTGGTTAATGTCGTTGTTCTAGCTGTTTTATTTGTTCTACTATCGCTTGATTGACCGGCGTTTTTATACCATATTTTTTGCCAATACTGACCACCGCGCCATTGATGTAATCAACTTCCGTTTTTCGTTTTGCTTGAATGTCTTCCCACATTGATGAGCGTGCTTTGGGATCGATGTCGAGCATCTGTTTAGCTAAAACAGTAAAGAGTACATTTGGCAACGATAAAATGGTGGGTAAACAGGAGGGTTTAACCTTGGTGTATTGATGTAATTGGATATCTGCCGCCTCGCATACCGTTAACCACTCTTTCATTGCTTTAGCCAATATTCGGCGATTTTTGTAATGACTTAATTGCTGTTTAATTGGCAAGTCGGTGACCGCATTTAACGCATTATTGAGATTTAACAGTAATTTTCCGTAAATCATCGGGGTAAAGTCTGCTTCAATGTCGCAACCAAATCCGTGGTTAACCAGTGCGGATTGAATTGCGATGGTATGAGGGTTTGCTTGCAAGGTAAACACACCCTCTGTGCCTTTGTGAAACACAGCATTGGGCAGTTGCAGCACATTAAATGGCGTGATCCCTTGGAGTAAGCTGTAATGATCGAGCGAGTCTTTAATGCTGTCAAAACTGCCTAAGCCATTTTGCATAAATATAATGCTGCTGTTGTCGTGAGTAATCGCCATTAATTGATTGGCAATACTGCTAACTTGATGACATTTTAAGGTGACGAATACTACATCAAATTTGCCATTGATTGACGATTCTTGGTTGATATCGGTGATCAACGCTTGCGGCATAATAGTTTGTTTAAAGCTGTTATAATCGGTCAAGGTAATGCCGTTATTGGCGATGATTTTTTGCTTAATTGCTGGGCGACAAATTAAGCTGACTTGTAACTCTGATATACATAACTGACCCGCTAAATAACAGCCTGTTGAACCCGCGCCAAAAATTGCAATATTCATTCTATATTCATTCACTGTTTGTTAATGACGAAACGATTTTTTAATCGTTATGTAACACGATATTTTACTCTCTTGTAACATAACAGCATTTTTGGCAGTGTAGAAAACTTAACCAATTAAAATTAAAAAAAGAGTTTCCATGAATAATAATACTATTACCACTATCGCCTTAGCGGTATTCGGATTAACGATGGCATCTACGGCGGTAGAGGCTGCCGATATTAACGTTATTTATGCTGGTACATTATTAACTACGCCAGGTGAGTCTCCTTTAACTCAGCAAACTGTAGTGATAAAAGATGGGGTTATCACTTCTATCACTTCAGGCTATCAGTCTGCACCGGTGGTGGACGAGAATGACAATATTGAGATTATTGATTTAAAAAACAGCTTTGTTATGCCAGGGCTGATGGATATGCATGTTCATTTACAGGGTGAGTTAGGGCCAAATAATGATAGCGAGGTTTTGCGAATGTCGGATGCTGACGTGGCGATGCACAGTGCTTATT
This sequence comes from Shewanella sp. SG44-2, assembly GCF_014164215.1. Classification (NCBI taxonomy): domain Bacteria; kingdom Pseudomonadati; phylum Pseudomonadota; class Gammaproteobacteria; order Alteromonadales; family Shewanellaceae; genus Shewanella; species Shewanella sp. SG44-2. The sequence continues at coordinate 2,253 of NZ_JACJEU010000011.1, read as the reverse complement.
TTGCCAAGAAAACCTTGTTAGCAGGTTTCACAACGGTACGAGACTTAGGCGCGAAACCGGAACAGATTTATGCATTACGCGACGGCATTAATAAAGGCTGGGTTGATGGCCCGAGAATTATTGCATCTGGTGGCGTGTCGGTAACGGGAGGTCATGGTGATGTTGATGGCATGAGCCCTGATTTACTTGATAAATTTACCTCTAAGACTATTTGTGACGGACCTTATGATTGCCGCCGCGCGACTCGTCGGGCGATTAAGTTTGGCGCTGATGTGATTAAAATCACCTCTACCGGAGGAGTGTTATCTGACATCAATACGGGTACTGGTCAGCAAATGGACGATGACGAACTTAAGGAAGTTATTGATACTGCGCATGCTTTAGGCCGTAAAGTGGCCAGCCATGCCCATGCTGCCCAAGGCATTAATGCAGCGTTGCGCGCCGGCGTCGACAGTATTGAACATGGCAGTTACGCCGATAAAGAAAGTATTAAATTAATGAAGAAAAGTGGCGCGTTTTTAGTGCCAACATTGTTGGCGGGCGACACGGTAGTGAAAATGGCTAATACCGCAGGGGCTGACTTTATGTCTCCAGCCATTAAAGCTAAAGCAATACGTGTTGGTGGTGACATGATGAACAACTTCAGTGCGGCTTATAAAGCTGGGGTTAACATTGCTTATGGTACCGACAGTGGAGTGTCACATCATGGTGACAATGCTAAAGAAGCAGTATTGATGAGCGAAGCCGGTATGAGCAATGAGGATATTTTAATCAGTGCAACGATTAATTCGGCAAAACTGATTGATATGGCAGATAAGCTTGGCACGCTGCAGGTTGGAAAATATGCCGACATTATTGCGATGCAGAAAAGTCCTCTTGAGCAAATTAAAGCGCTGTTAGATGTATCATTTGTGATGAAGAACGGAGTTATTTATAAGCGTTAATGTTATTTATTACTTTAAGTCAGTGGTATCGACAATATGACGTGGTTTAATTGATACGACTAACCCAGTTAAGACATAATTGATTTAACTGGAGATTGAAATGACTAAACGTAAAACCTATTCAAAAGAGTTTAAGCTTGATGCCATTGCGCTGGTAAGAGAGCAAAATTATAGCATTGCTGAAGCTTCAAGAAATCTAGAAGTGAGTGCTCAGCTCCTCGGTCGCTGGATAAAAGAATCCGAAAATGATGATGGTCATGCATTCAGAGGAAACGGCAAGCTAACACCTGAGCAGCAGGAAATTCGTCAACTAAAAGCACAAGTCAAACGCCTAGAAATGGAGCGTGAAATATTAAAAAAAGCGACGGTCTTCTTTGCCAAAGAAACGAAGTAAAATACACGTTTATTGCCCAAAATAAGAAGATCTGGCCTGTGATAGTAATGTGTCGCGTGTTGGGTGTAAAAAACAATAACTACTACAGTTATCAAAAGCGAAAACCACAAAAGTCTGTTGATACAGAGCATCAAGAGTTGCTCCAGTGGGTAAAGAATATTGCTGAGTTTAGCGATAATACCTATGGCGAAAGGCGAATTCAAAAAGCATTAAATACGCTTGATTATCCTGTCGGGCGCAGGAAAACAGCACAATTGATGAAAGAGGCAAACGTTTGGGTGCGCTACAAGAAAAAGTATAAAGCAACGACGAATAGTGAACACAATAAGCCAATATACGATAATGAACTCAAACAGAATTTTGATTTTCAGAGCGCCAATCAAGCGTGGGTGCAAGATATTACGTATATATGGACTTCAGAGGGATGGCTGTATTTAGCCGTCGTAATCGATCTCTATTCCCGTAAAGTGGTCGGCTGGAGCATGGGTAGCAGAATGAAAGCGCAACTTGTTTGTGATGCGCTAACAATGGCCATCTGGCAAAGAAAACCTAAAGCGGGCTTGATAATACATTCAGATCAAGGTGTTCAATATGCGAGTCATCAATATAGACGAATACTGAGAACACATGGATTTGTAGGCAGTATGAGTAAAAAAGGATGTTGTTGGGATAATGCAGTAGCAGAAAGCTTTTTTGGCAGCTTGAAACAGGAACGGGTTCACTGGCGAAACTATCAAACGCGTTATGCTGCCCAGCAAGATGTCATGAATTACATCACCATGTGGTACAACAGCCAACGAATGCATTCATACCTTGACTACCAAAGTCCCAATGAATTTGAGCGTATGGATAAGCAGATAAAAGAAGTCGCTTAACGAACTTAACTAGGGTGACCTAATTCAGTTGACCAGGTCA
>NZ_JACJEU010000119.1:0-233 GCF_014164215.1 Shewanella sp. SG44-2 | reverse complement strand
GATATCGCCGGTAACCCATCTGCAACCGCCACCGACAACCAGCCAGTGGACAATGTGGCAGCACCTGCACCGACTGTAGAATTCAGCGGCATGGGCACTGATGGCGTGTTCAACAGCGATGAGATCGGCAGCGACGGCACTGTGACTGCCACCGTGACGCTAGCGACTGGCACTGAAGTTGGCGACACCTTGATTGTCACTGATGGCAACGGCAACACCCTATTTAATGGCCC
>NZ_JACJEU010000118.1:0-236 GCF_014164215.1 Shewanella sp. SG44-2 | reverse complement strand
CGATGTTGATGTCACCGCGCAAGTGATTGATATCGCCGGTAACCCATCTGCGACTGCTACCGACAACCAGCCTGTGGACAATGTTGCCGCACCTGCACCCACCGTTGAATTCAGCGGCATGGGCAGCGATGGTATCTTCAACAGCGATGAGATCGGCAGCGACGGCACTGTGACCGCCACCGTCACCCTAGCGACTGGCACCCAAGTTGGCGACACCTTGATTGTCACTGACGGCA
>NZ_JACJEU010000117.1:0-238 GCF_014164215.1 Shewanella sp. SG44-2 | reverse complement strand
AAAAAATTTAAACTCAATGCAACGATGAGTGTTCATAGTAATATGTACAAACATTATTTAGATTCTTCCGAGTCTAATTAATGAAATCAGAATTCATTGAGCCGAAACCTTCGGGTTTCAAAAAAACTTTAATTGAAGAGTTTGATCATGGCTCAGATTGAACGCTGGCGGCAGGCCTAACACATGCAAGTCGAGCGGTAACACAAGGGAGCTTGCTCCTGAGGTGACGAGCGGCGGA
>NZ_JACJEU010000116.1:0-239 GCF_014164215.1 Shewanella sp. SG44-2 | reverse complement strand
GCAGATGGGTTACCGGCGATATCAATCACTTGCGCGGTGACATCAACATCGGTCGCGCCTGCAGTGACTGGGACTTCAACATCAAAGCCGTTGTCGAGCATGTCCTGAGTCACAGGGCCGTTAAATAGGGTGTTGCCATTGCCGTCAGTGACAATCAAGGTGTCGCCAACTTGGGTGCCCGTCGCTAGCGTCACGGTCGCGGTCACAGTGCCGTCGCTGCCGATCTCATCGCTGTTGAA
>NZ_JACJEU010000115.1:0-241 GCF_014164215.1 Shewanella sp. SG44-2 | reverse complement strand
CTGAGTTCGGAATGGGATCAGGTGGTGCCACAGCTCTATGGTTTCCAGACAAATTTGTTTATCTAACGCACTAATTCTTCATTAGGCATTAAATAATAATTTGGAAAGCTGATTGTTTTTACTCTATCAAGAGTCTTGAATTCAACAAGTACACGGATGTACTTGATGTCATAAACGCATGGAGCATTTTATGACCACTGTTTAAGCGCCTCATTCTAATACTAAGTCGTATCAGTAAAAC
>NZ_JACJEU010000114.1:0-246 GCF_014164215.1 Shewanella sp. SG44-2 | reverse complement strand
ATATCAATCACTTGCGCGGTGACATCAACATCGGTCGCGCCTGCAGTGACAGGGACTTCAACATCAAAGCCGTTGTCGAGCATGTCTTGGGTGACGGTCACAGAGGCTAATACGTTGCCGCTGCCGTCAGTGACAATCAAGGTGTCGCCAACTTGGGTGCCAGTCGCTAGGGTGACGGTGGCGGTCACAGTGCCGTCGCTGCCGATCTCATCGCTGTTGAAGATACCATCGCTGCCCATGCCGCTG
>NZ_JACJEU010000113.1:0-246 GCF_014164215.1 Shewanella sp. SG44-2 | reverse complement strand
TGCCCATGCCGCTGAATTCAACGGTGGGTGCAGGTGCGGCAACATTGTCCACAGGCTGGTTGTCGGTAGCAGTCGCAGATGGGTTACCGGCGATATCAATCACTTGCGCGGTGACATCAACATCGGTCGCGCCTGCAGTGACAGGGACTTCAACGTCAAAGCCGTTGTCGAGCATGTCCTGAGTCACAGGGCCGTTAAATAGGGTGTTGCCGTTGCCATCAGTGACAATCAAGGTGTCGCCAACTT
>NZ_JACJEU010000112.1:0-246 GCF_014164215.1 Shewanella sp. SG44-2 | reverse complement strand
CACCCAAAACAATCTCAAGATATTCAGGACGCTTTTAAAAAACTTCCAGCTGTCAACGATCCTTAACACCCCTGGTCATGTGGCGTTAGATCGCATTGATGTTTGGTTTCAAGATGAAGCCAGATTTGGTCAGCAAAATACCACGACCCGCATTTGGGCAACGAAAGGAACCCGACCACGAGCGGTAAGGCAACAACAGTTCGAATCAGCATATTTATATGGTGCGGTGTGTCCTGCAACGGGCAC
>NZ_JACJEU010000111.1:0-246 GCF_014164215.1 Shewanella sp. SG44-2 | reverse complement strand
TTCGATGGTCATGCCATCGATGCCCGCCGCGCCTTTATTGGCTTTAACTTGACGCCAAGCTCGGTGTAGATTTTCAGGTTCGAGCAGTTGTTGAAATAGATCGCGGTTGAAGGCCGGTTGCATATCAATACGCTGCCGATAGTAATCGTCTGGCGACGTAGTGGGTATCGACAAGTTTGACAAGACTCCTCCTTCTTCTAAATGTTCAGGCCTTCACCATATCCCAACCATTACGATGGGCGTTGG
>NZ_JACJEU010000110.1:0-246 GCF_014164215.1 Shewanella sp. SG44-2 | reverse complement strand
GCTTCATCTTGAAACCAAACATCAATGCGATCTAACGCCACATGACCAGGGGTGTTAAGGATCGTTGACAGCTGGAAGTTTTTTAAAAGCGTCCTGAATATCTTGAGATTGTTTTGGGTGTCGAGAACGGGTCGTTATCCATGACAATCCTAATTGATGCAGTAATCTGTAGATATTTGCCTGTTTAAAGGTCACCCCAAATTCAGACTGAATAAAAAGACTGACATCTCTTGCCATCAATCTTCC
>NZ_JACJEU010000010.1:0-135414 GCF_014164215.1 Shewanella sp. SG44-2 | reverse complement strand
TTAATATTAGGTAGTAATTCATGAGGAATAAAAGCCCATGATTCAGATACAGTACTAACACTCTGACCATTAACCTCTGACTCAGTGTCTTTAAACATATGAACAAAGCCATGGTTCGTTCCCATAATAATTCTTATATCAGGTGAAGCGGTTGTGCCATAATTTATGACCAGAGGTCTTGAATGAAGCGGGTCACCTAATATATCTTGTCTAAGATAGGGGGCTGTATCTAAATCATATTTTTCATTATCGACGTTCTGCCCCTTAGCCCAATTTAAAGTGCTTTCTATACTATCTTTATCGACATTTAAAAATGTTGCTAACTGTTGCTCTGTTAAACTGCCTTTAATTTGAGCATTAGCCTTAGTCAATGCTACAAGTTGACCTGAATTACCCGTGTTTGTAAGAACATTTCTTATCGCTAATCCTGCAGAGTTTCGATAATTAGATCGTAATGCGGCAGCAACGCCACCGTCATTAACATCGTAACCTTCATAACTTGCGTTAGCGCAATCTGAGTCAGTTACCCACAAAGAGCATGCATCTTTAGCGATTCGACCATCGCTAGAGAAGGCTTTTGCATCACGTTTATCTAAAATATCACCTGTTGAACTCACTTTAAATTTTTTAAGATTACCGGTCCACCTAGGACCTTCACCAGGTAAAAACATAGCAAAATAGGCAGAGTTACCAGTTTGAGTTTTATCAAGAACGACAGACGGCGAAGAAAAACTTGAGCTATCCAAGCTAATTGCTTCTATGGCGCTAATCAATGAAGCTTGTAACCCTGTGGTATCGGTCGCGTAGTATGCTTTCCCTTGACCTTGAGTTGCAGTTGCATTCAATAATGTTGTTGCATTATTGACTCCCTCACTAAAACCAATGGTATATGTTTTAACTGTTTGTACACCAGGAGCATATGGATTAACGTCATTATTAGCTAACCAATTCGCGACTGAAGGTAATAAACTATAATGTTTATCGTAATTATAAGCTGTAACGTACTGGGATCCAGGAACATTTTCGTCATTTGTATTAGATGGTAAGCCTAACAAAGTTTTTATATTGCCATTTTCATGGGTATCATACTGTGGAGCACCATCTGTAATTAAAATAATAGATGCATTAGAGCCACATTCTTTGCCTATAAATGGACTTTTATAGGTTCCAGAAGGAGACTCTGCATTGGTGTCATAACTAGGATTAGTTGAAGAACCACTAGTTTTGTGACCATTGACTACACTTTTTGCATGTAAATACTGAGCCGCTTCATATAACGTTTCACACAACGGTGTAGAGTTATTCTGAATTGAATTAGTATTGTTTACAGTATTAAGTAAACTATTTTTATTAGTTATATTCCCTGTTTTGATACTCGAAATAACACGACCACCATGTCGATCATAACCGTTTGAATTTACATTAAAAATCATCAAACCTAAATCAACACCCGGTGTATTCACGATAACTTCACTCAGCACTCGTTTAGCGACAGCCATACGGGTAGTCCAGCTATTTGAAGGCCTATTATGGTACCAATTAATATAATTTTCGGTAAATAAAGTAATAGGTTGTCCTAAACCAAAATCAGTTAATCTAGCATTACTTAAAGCATTTGAATCATTGCTATAAGCACTACTTAAACCATCAACAGGATAACCATTACTTTTACCACTGGCATTTTTATTATCAGATACGGCTATGTCCTCATAACAATCAACAGCAGAAATCCCGCTACCATCAGAGATTGGTAACGCTATCCATTTCCCATCTTGGTATTGTCTAAAATAACCAGTATAGATGCCGAAAGACTTGATAATACTTAACGACGAATTACAATTATTTTTGCTATATGTAAAGTAGTTCTGGCTTCCTGAGATCGGAACTTCATCGACACTTGTGGAATAATATAATTTGGTGCTAGTAGAAGGTGTAGGTTGGGTAAGAAATGGAGGGGAAAGCATATCGCCGCCATTTTTGTCCATACTACCTGAAGTATCTAAAATAATAAGAATCTGTGGATTATCATCACTACGCACAGATGACTCTAAAACATATAATTCGGTATCATCTGCAACAGCATTAGCTACAAAGCCCAATACAGAAAATAACATAATAAAAATCGGATACTTACTGAACATTTTAATTCTCCTTGAGCACTTCTTGCTCAACACCCATTGTCACAGACAGCTCTCCGTAACCACCTCGTCCGTAATTAACTGTGCTAGAAATTTCGACTCTTCGACAGTTAATTAAATTTGCAGCATTAGCCTTTTCAGTTCTTTGACAACTTACATTGATACCTGGATTATCTAGAGGCATAAGCGTAATATCTTGGCTACCGCTCAATTCCGCCACAGTTCTCTTTGGATCGGTAGTGGTACTAAATTGATACACCACACTTTTTGAAATAACAGTATTGAGTCCACCCAGAGCAAGCGATGTAGCAGCTAACCTATCACTACCAGCACCAGACATTCTTAAGGACTGTGTAGAACTAACCGCCAAAGCAACACCGATTATCGTCATTAATACTAAAACGATTAGAGAGAAAAACAGCACTATTCCTTGTTGATATTTATACGTCTTGATCATTTTTACACCTAAATTTGGTTTGACAACCTTACATTAATTTCTAATCAATACAGGATTCTCTAACACCACCGTTGTGGACAGCACCTTTCGCCGATAATGTTTATAATCAGTGTCGTTACTCTTATTTGGATTGACTGAACCCGATATTTCTTTATCACCTAATGTGTAGGTCACATCATTTTCATAACTACGATCAATCTGAATAGATCGAACCAATACGTACATTCTTAAAGCAACTAGACGTTGAAAACCTTGATTATCCCACATAAAAGTTGACACATTTTTCGCGGGTATAAAGGTATCTGGTGTCGAGTCGCCATCATTATCAAAACCATATAAAAAGTGGATATTCTCTATACCTTCAACAAGTTGCTCTTCGTTTGACATGCCACCTGAAATATTAAGACTCCGGCGTTTTAATACAGGGATACCTGAATCAGTTTCCACAAAATAGACTCTATGTTGATATTTCCACATACGACTATTTAATTTTACTGGCGGTGTAGCTACACTGCCATTAAAGAATTCAATTTCGTTAGCAGTAACTGAAGCATAATAACTGTTTGCATCTAACTGAGCGGCTAACACGGAAGGTCCAACAAGCCTCTTCACCTGTATAATGTCCGTTTTGCTGTCTGGAGTGAGAGGCGCACCACACACCATAGTTAACGAATTAGTATATTCATTTCCCCATAGCCTTCGAAAATGAGCAGGGACATTTTGAGGAAAAGTTGCATTATTAACCCCCTCACCAACACAGTCCGATGTTAAAACTGTCGTTGAGTTACTAGAATTAACATTCACAATAAGTTCTGTGCCAGTTATATCAGCAAAAAAACCCAGCTGACTGATATCTCTTTCCATAATAGCCAGAGCTATACGCCCATTCTCTTGTAGCTGATTGAATTGACCGGTAGTTGTCACATTGCTTGACGACATATTAAACATAGTGAAGATACCCGCGGTTAAAAATAACCCCACAAGCATGGCTATCATTAATTCAACTAAAGACATTCCACGATGTTTTATAGATAATTTATTCATCATATGGCTCATTAAAATATTGCCGTTTTAACTTCAAAAATTCTTCGCGTTGCACCAGAAGAATCACATGATTTTACTTCATCAGAATAATTCTCATTAGTACCATTAAACTTACGAACACTCTTCCATGTCATGACTATTACAACATCATTTGAATTAACATAAACACATGCTGTTGGTGTAGGTAAACCTCCAATACTGCCATCACTATCAACTTCAGAATCGCCAATAAAAGCACTCTGCCACTCATATAAATCCCACTCTCTCAATTCAGTATTAGAACAGCGATAAACTCCAGAGCATTCTGTGGGTTTTGTTAATGATTCTCCACTATAGTGAGTACCGGAGGACGATCCATAATTGCTTAATTCACTTACATTTAGACGCATACGATTGATTATATCATTAGCAAAATACGAGGCTTGGGTTTGCTGAAAAGACTCAAAACTGCCCTGTTTTGACATAATATGCAGATTAAAAATCCCAATGAGGCCTATCACTAGAATAACCAGTGATACCATTACTTCAATTAAGGAAAATCCATTCCTTTTACATGGCATGAGCGTCAAACTCCCTAAGAAAACCAAGAGTAAATACTCTCGATCTTAAATATCTTTACTTAAACTTGAACTATCATCTAGCATCTAGCATCTAGCATAGATAATAGCTGACTTAAATGTAATCAGATAGTATCTATCTTGTATGATTAATAGGTCAACACAATTTATCAGTATTATACTCGGTTTATTTTGTAAGCACAAAAAACCCGCAGCTTAAATTAAGCTGCGGGTTATCATTTTTAGATCATTGAAATTATTAACGTAATTCAGCAGGAACCGCAAATACAGTGTCTTCTTTACGGCCTTCAACTTCAGTAATAATACTTGGGGCAAGTTTAGCTATTGCGTTAACAACTTGTTGTACTAAAACCTCTGGGGCTGAAGCCCCTGCAGTTACAGCGACTTTCTTCACACCATCAAACCACACAGCCTCCACGTCAGCGGCGGTATCAACGAGATAAGATTGCGTACCCGTTTTCTCAGCCAGTTCACGTAAACGATTTGAGTTAGAGCTATTTTTAGAACCAACAACAATCAATAAATCAACTTCGGAAGACATACTGCGTACAGCATCTTGTCGATTTTGCGTCGCGTAGCAAATATCATCTTTACGCGGCCCCTCAATTGAAGGAAAGCGCTTTTGCAATGCAGTAATAATATCTAAGGTGTCATCAACAGAAAGCGTTGTTTGAGTGACAAAACATAAGTTGTCTGGGTTATTAACCTGAAGATTATTAACATCCTCTGGAGACTCAATAAGATAAACACCACCTTTAGGATTATCATATTGTCCCATGGTGCCTTCAACTTCTGGATGGCCTTCATGACCAATCAAAATGCACTCGATACCTTTGCGACTTGCACGAGTCACTTGTAAATGTACTTTTGTCACTAACGGACATGTCGCATCGAAGACTTTTAAACCACGGTTTTTAGCTTCTTTGCGCACAGCTTGTGATACACCGTGCGCACTAAAAATAACAATGCTGTTGTCTGGTACTTGGTCAAGTTCATCAATAAAAAGAGCACCTCGTTGTTTTAGATTTTCAACCACATATCGGTTATGTACCACTTCATGGCGTACATAAATTGGAGGTTCAAATAACTCTAAAGCACGCTCAACAATACTGATAGCGCGATCTACCCCGGCACAGAAACCCCGAGGATTGGCCAGTAAAATACTCAGTTCTGGAGACGTCGGATCAACTTTTAGCATGTGATACCTTTTTACTCAGTTATGACACTGACAACTTCAAGTTCAAATGTAAGCGTGCGTCCTGCGAGGGGATGGTTTAAATCGACGGTAATTGAATCACCAGCAGTATCGCGAACGATACCCGGTATTTCACTCCCACCAGGCCCTGCAAAACTGACAATCACGCCGTCTTCAAGCTTCATATCTGCAGGAAAGCGGCTTCTGTCCATATAATGAATCGCATCAGGATTTGACTCACCAAAAGCGTCTTTTGCCGCTAAGGTAAATATGTGCTTATCACCTTCTTTCAAGTCTTTCAGTTCGTCTTCAAAAGCCGGACTTAGGCTACCGTCACCAATATTTAAACGTGAAGGTTTACCAGACGATTTTGTACTGTCGGCTGTGGAGCCGTCTTCCAGTACTATATTCATATGACATATTAATGAATGACTGTCTTGCTTACTTAAATCTGTCACAGTTAATCTTGCTCCTTCGATGGCTTTGCGTCGGGTCTAAATGATTCCCAAATGATCAATACCGCACCAATAAAGATGCCTGCATCGGCAATATTAAATGCAGGATAATGACTGGTATTCCAGTAAAAATCGACAAAGTCGATTACAAAACCATGCATTAAACGATCAACCAAATTACCTAATGCGCCGCCTATGACTAAGGTAAAGGCTAAATTACTGCGCCATAACGAATAAGATTGCTTGCGCAACCATATTGTTAACAAGGTACTAAAACCGACCGCAATAATGGTAAACAACCAACGTTGCCACCCACCAGCTTCACTTAAAAAACTGAATGCTGCACCGTAATTTCGCACGTAAGTGAAATTAAAAAACGGCAAAAGCTGTATAGACTCATACAATTCAAAATTGCTCAGGACCCATTGTTTAGATAGCTGATCGGCTAAAAACACCAATGCAGCTACCCAATACCAACGCAAGCCACTGTCTTTCCAAGTTAATGGCACAGTACTCATTATCAATGTTTCCTTAAGCGAATTCGCGTTGTTCGCCTTCACCTTCAATATTGGTCACACAGCGTTGACACAATGTTGGGTGAGCTTCAATGGTGCCAACCTCTTCACGATAGTGCCAGCAACGCTCACACTTCTCGGCGCTACTTTTGGCAACCACTAGTTTAAGCGAACTTAGTTCAGTTTCGATGGCATCGCTACCGGCTTGTGACATATCCGCAACAGCTGCTTTAGAGGTAATAAGGATAAATCGTAACTCATCACCGACTTTAGCTAACTCAGCCGCTAAATCGGCATCAGCGAACAATGTCACTTCAGCTTCTAGTGAACCACCAATACGTTTATCACGACGCGCTTGTTCGAGTACTTTGTTAACTTCATTACGAACAGTTAATAGTTTCTCCCAATAATCATCGCTTAAATCACTTTCAAGAGTGACGGCTTCTAAGCCTTGATACCATTCTTGGGTAAACACATACTTTTCACGTTTACCTGGTAATAATTGCCACACTTCATCAGCGGTAAAGCTTAAAATTGGCGTCATCCAGCGAACCATCGCCTCGGCAATATGATAAAGCGCAGATTGACAGCTACGACGTGCATGCCCTTCTTGCTTAGCGGTGTACTGGCGATCTTTAATAATATCAAGATAGAAACTGCCTAACTCTACAGAACAGAACTGCATGAGCTTTTGAGTCACTAAATGGAAATTATATTGATCGTACGCTTCGATGATTTCTTGTTGCAGCACTGCTGCACGACGAACAACCCAACGATCTAACGCGACCATGTCTTCAGATGCGATCATGTCCGTTTCTGGGTTAAAGCCATTCAAGTTAGCAAGCAAGAAACGCGCAGTATTACGAATACGACGATATGCATCAGCACTACGATTTAAAATCTCGTCAGATACTGTCATTTCGCCACTATAATCGGTTGCTGCAACCCATAGACGTAAAATGTCAGCACCAAGCTTATTGATTACTTGTAATGGAGCAATCACGTTACCAACAGATTTTGACATCTTGCGGCCTTTACCATCAACGGTAAAACCATGCGTCAATACTTGCTTATAAGGTGCTTTACCATTCATAGCGGTTGAAATCATCAATGATGACATAAACCAACCACGATGCTGATCGCTTCCTTCTAGGTACAAATCAATGTCATGTCCATGAAACTCTGGACGCGCTGCAACCACTGATGAAAATGATGAACCGGAGTCATACCATACGTCTAAAGTATCTGTCACTTTACGGTACTGATCTGCCTCATCACCTAACAATTCACTTGCCTCTAAATCCCACCAAGCTTGGATGCCTTGTTGTTCAATGCGATGCGCTACGCGTTCCATCAATGAAACACTGTCTGGATGTAACTCATCCGTTTCACGATGAACAAATAACGTAATCGGTACGCCCCAAGTACGCTGACGTGAAATACACCAGTCTGGACGGTTTTCAACCATTTTTTCAATTCGGCTTTGGCCCCAATCTGGGATCCACTTGGTTTGTTCGATTTCTTTTAACGCTTGTGAACGCAAACCATGGTTATCCATAGAGATAAACCATTGTGGCGTTGCACGGAAAATAATTGGCGTTTTGTGGCGCCAGCAATGCGGATAGCTATGGCGGATAGCAACATGCAGTAGTAATGCGCCCTTTTCTTCTAATAGCGCAACCACATTGGCGTTAGCTTTAAAAACGTGTTGGCCAGCAAAAAATTCAGTGTCTGGCTTATATACACCATTGTCGCCAACAGGGTTAGCCACTTCTAAACCGTACTTTTGACCAACAACAAAGTCGTCCTGACCGTGGCCCGGTGCAGTATGAACAATACCGGTACCTGCATCAGTCGTAACATGGTCGCCTAAAATAGCTGGCACATCAAAAGCATAGAATGGATGATTAAAGCGCATTAACTCAAGCTCGGCGCCTTTCACTTCGCCTAAAATAGTGTGCGACTCCGCGCCATAACGCTCAAGACATGACTCAACCAGAACTTGAGCTAATATCAAGGTGGTGGTTTTACCCTCTTTCACAAATTCAACCAAGCTATAATCTAGCTCAGGACTCAGTGATAGTGCGCGGTTAGCAGGCATGGTCCACGGCGTGGTAGTCCAAATTGCCATCGCTACCGGTTTAGTATAATTCTCAACGCCAAATTTAGCGGCAACAGCTGAGCTATCAACTGCAAAAAAAGCCACATCGATGGCAGGAGATGTTTTATCTTCGTATTCTACTTCTGCCTCAGCAAGTGCTGAACCACAGTCGGTACACCAATGCACAGGTTTAACACCTTTGTGCAAATGACCACTTTCAATCACTTTTGCCAATGAACGGACAATATTCGCTTCAGTTGAAAAATCCATTGTTAGGTAAGGATTTTGCCAATCACCTAATACACCTAAACGGATAAAGTCTTCTCGTTGACCATCAACTTGAATAGCCGCATATTTACGGCATTCTTCACGGAACTCTGCCGCAGAAATTTTAACGCCTGGCTTACCGACTTTTTGCTCAACTTTAAGCTCAATCGGTAATCCATGACAATCCCAGCCTGGAATATAAGGCGCGTCAAAACCTGACATGGTTTTAGACTTAATAATGATGTCTTTAAGAATTTTGTTTACCGAATGACCTATATGAATGCTGCCATTGGCGTATGGAGGGCCATCATGAAGAATGAAAGGTTTACGGCCAGTACGGCTTTCACGGATCTGCTGATACAGCCCGTCTTGCGTCCAGCTATTTAACATTTCTGGCTCGCGATTTGCCAAATTACCGCGCATCGGAAACTCTGTTTCCGGCAAATTCAAAGTAAATTTATAGTCGCTCATTGATCCCATACCATTATTTAAAGCTGATTCATTTCAGCTAGCATCGTTGCTAAATAAAGCGCGAGCTTCATTTGCATCATTTAAAATCTGTTTTTTTAGCGCGTCCAATGACTCAAAAGGTTGTTCATCACGGATCTTTGCTACTAATTCTACTTCCACTCGTTTGCCGTATAAATCACCGCTAAAATCAAACAAATGGACTTCTAATCTGCAAGTTTGACCATTTACAGTGGGTCTAAAACCCACATTAGCCACACCATCATAAATATCGCTGCCATCCCAGTACAAGCGAACCGCGAATACCCCTCTTACAGGTACAACGTGTCGTTTTAAGGCAATATTTGCTGTTGGAAAACCGATTGTACGGCCTAATTTTTGTCCGTGAGCAACCTTACCACTTAAAATGAAAGGATGACCCAATAAACGTCTTGCTTGTTCTAAGTGTCCTAACGCCAGCTGTTCTCTCACTGCTGTAGAGCTTACTCGCAACGAACCAACAACAAAGCTTTGTGTACTGACTACAGTAAAGCCAAATTCTTTACCGGCAGCAACGAGCATATCGAAGCTGCCTAAGCGACCTTTACCAAAACAAAAATCATCTCCAACTACGAGATATTTAACGCCGAGTTTTTTAACCAGTAACTCTTCAATAAACGCTTCAGCAGGTTGATTAGCAAAGGCTTCATTAAAGTTGATGCAAAGTAGCTGATCAATTTTAAGCTCATCTAACAATCTAATTTTATCGCGTAGAAGACTAAGCCGCGCTGGCGCATCAGTACCACGAAAACGTTCTTGCGGTTGCGGTTCAAAGGTCATTAACATTGCAGGCAGTTGAAAATGATGCGCTTTACTCACTAAGCTGCTGATCACCTGTGCATGGCCACGATGGACACCATCAAAATTCCCAATGGTCAAAACGCAACCATGATGAGAAGGTAAAATATTGTGTATACCGCGGATTAATTCCATTACGCTCAATACTGCCTATTGCAAATCGGCAGATTATATACCCAAACCAATGTTAGATGCGAGTTTCAACCTCAGATTATTACACCGGATTTTGGATAACTTGCTGATATACCCTTAGTCATTCACATAGGATAAATTATCCTTGGCGTTTAATTTTCCAAGGCCGTACACCCAATGCAAGTAAACTTAATAAATAAATAACCGCGCCACCCACAATTAGCTCAATCAACATAAACATACGTTCAAAGGTCTGCCATTCGAGCCATATACTTTGTTGCGGCATAAAATAAACAATGCCAATGGCCATTAAGGTGGTAGAAATGATGACTTTAAACGAGAAAAATAACGTCTGTCGGCTCATTTGATAGACGCCCGCTTTATGCAAACCTCGATATAATAAACCCGCATTCAATAGCGCAGACATTGATGTCGCGATGGCTAAACCCACGTAGCCAAATGGAATGGCAAAGATAAGGTTGAACACCATATTGCTGACCATGGCAATAATGCCATATTTAACCGGAGTTTTAGTGTCTTGGCGCGAATAGTATCCAGGAGCTAATACTTTAATCATCATGAAACTTAATAAACCGCAGCCATAAGCAACCAAACTATACGAAGCCATTTCAACGTCATTTAAGCTAAATGCGCCACGCATAAACAACACCATCAGCATTGGTTTAGCGAGAATAATCAGTCCTAACATAGCTGGAGTGCCTAACAGTAAAATTGCTTTAACTCCCCAGTCCATAGTTTGATTAAAGCCACTGCCTTGGGCATTAACATGCTTTTGCGATAATGCAGGCAAAATTACCGTCGCAATGGCAATGCCAAATAATCCTAAAGGGAACTCCAATAGGCGGTCAGCGTAATACAGCCAACTTATCGATCCCGTCATCAGGAAACTGGCTATAAAAGTGTCGAACAATAAATTAATTTGTGAAACAGACACACCAAATAACGCAGGGATCATTAAGGTCCTAATTTTTACCACCCCAGGGTGATTCCATCCCCACGTAGGCCTAACGAGTGCTTTCTCACGAATTAAGAAAGGTATTTGGAATAGAAACTGAATCAGTCCACCAAAAAACACACCCCAAGCCAAACCAATTTCCGGGTTTTCAAGTGTATGTGCATACCATAAAGCCACAGCAATAATCGCAACATTCAAAAATACCGGCGTAAAGGCTGAAACCGCAAAGCGCCCGCGAGTATTAAGTATCGATCCTGCTAGGGCTGTGAAAGTGATAAACCATAAATATGGGAACGTAATTTTTAACATCACTGAAGCCAGTTCAAACTTTTCAGCATTCGGCCCATCATTTAACCAATCAACAAACCAGCCGCCACCAAAAAGGGCTGCTAATACCGGAGAACCAATAACACCAACCAAAGTAACAATTGTCACCAATACACCTAAAGTACCAGCGACTTTACTTAATAACTCGCGAGTATCTTCTGGGGTCATTTTTTCTTGGTACTCAGTCAGTACCGGCACAAATGCCTGCGCAAAAGCACCTTCAGCAAATAAACGCCTTAAGAAGTTAGGTATTTTATTTGCAAAAAAGAACACATCAGCACTGCTGCCTGCTCCCATTAGATTTGCTATCACCACATCACGCACTAAACCTAACACTCGAGACATCAGCGTCATAACACTAACAATTAAGCCTGATTTAAATAATTTTTTGCTCAAACAGCCCCCGGACACTCAATCACTTGTAAGACAATTAATGGGTTTTATAACAAATATTCGATTATAACTCTGTCACACAGACTCAAGAGCTGGTAGAATGCGCCACATATTACACGAGTTGGGTTGAAGAAAGGCACGCTAGATTGGATTAATTTATCTTTATGATAAATATTCAGTTGCAGTCGTTGACAAGACGATAAAAAGCAGGCATATTCCTCGGCCTTAAAAGTATCAAATCCAGTTTTTAGGAGTTGCACCTTGGCTAATAGCAAGTCTGCAAAGAAGCGCGCGCTTCAGTCTGAAAAGCGTCGCCAGCATAACGCTAGTCGTCGCTCTATGTTACGTACATACGTTAAAAGAGTTATCGCGGCTATCAAAAGCGGTGACCATAAAGCGGCTACAGAAGCGTTCGCTATTGCACAACCAATTGTTGACCGTATGGCGACTAAAGGTCTTATTCATAAGAATAAAGCCGGTCGTCAGAAGGCTCGCTTAAATGCAAAAATCAAAGCTATCGCAGCTTAAGTTTTTGTAGATTAAGATTCAAAAAACCGGCTTAGGCCGGTTTTTTTATCACTAAATTTTACCTACCTAGCCTTCTCTTGACGGCTTTAGCCCCTAGAACCAACCTCAGCAGCTTAGTATCAACATAATAATGTCAAAATTGTTAATGATATGACCCTGAGATATATCCTGATTAAAGCAAACTACTCTTGAGAACGTTTATAACGTTTTATTAATACGAATAAACCTGAACTCGGAATAGCAAAAGACACTCAAACAGCCATTTGTCTTCCTAACGGCGTTTAATAAACATGCCGACCCAGTTATTAACATATAAGGAGTTCCTCTTGTTAATAACACAAATGACAAGTTTGATAGCGGTAGTGGCTAATATTAAGTTCTTTATCATTGTCCTTTTATCTCTTATCCCATGTTCGGGTTAATAAGAATAACGACAAATTAAGAAAGAGTAAAAAGCAGGATGGAAGCTTTCAATAATTTCAGCAGAAAATAATCAATTTTGATGGTAGGGGTGGTATTGACCATATTGATACATTGTAGGTTTGTGGTGTGAAGTGTCTGTTTGATTGCGATCAGTCTGCGACATGCTGCATTTATTAAACTTACAGAACTAAACGTCTTAACTTAAGACATCATCAATGAGATGCATCCGTTAAGACGTTTGCGGAGTCAATTTAATAACAATACATATTATTTAATACTTGAATTAACTCTTTTACCTCATTACTTTTTAATGAATAAAAAACGGTTTGTGCTTCTTTCCTGGTACAGACTAGATTGTCTTTACGAAGCCATGCCAAATGTTGAGATAAAGCCGATTGACTCAACCCCAACTTTTTATTCATTTCACCAACACACATTTCACCTTCATTAAGAAGATGACACAAAATAAACAATCTACGTTCATTTGCTAATGCTTTTAGCAATACGACCGCATGATCTGCTTGCTGCTGCATTTTTTCTATATTCATCACGCGCTCTTCTCCTCATCTAACCCCGCTCTAATATAGCGTTCCCTTACAAATAGAGTCGGGACATAAAGCACACTTTTTGGTAGATTGTTGTAAAAAATGAGACTTAGCTAAAATAATCAAAGGAAACTCATGAAAAACTATCAAAGAGCCTCTCTCGTCGGTGCCATTTTTGCCGCACTTATTGGCTGCCAAACAACGTCACCAACCAAATCAACAGCACCTCAATTAGTGATTAATGATTCTGATGATGCAAAAATTAGCCAACAATTAGCCAAACAGGCTTTATCGTCTCGTTTAAGTTATGACATAGTCGAATCACTCACTGTTGAAGTTGGGCCAAGATTAGCTGGCACGGATAAAGATATAGTCGCGGTAGATTGGGCTATGGAAAAATTGTGGTTGCTCGGATTTGATAAAGTGTACAAGGAGTCGGTTCAAGTTCCTGCATGGTCAAGAGGCAGTGCACACGCAAGTATCGTCGCGCCTTATGAGCAGCCATTAGTCGTTACTGCCTTAGGTGGTAGCGTGGCAACGCCTGTTAACGGTATTCAAGCATTAATTGTACGCTTTGACAGCTTAGAAGAGCTATCTAATGCATCACCAGGACGCATCGAAGGCAAAGTTGTATTCATCGACCACAAAACTGAACGCCATATTACAGGTAAAGGTTATGGCGAATCCGTAGGCGGCCGTTCTCGAGGAGCCATAGTCGCTGCACAAAAAGGAGCGGTAGCCATCGTTATCCGCTCTATTGGTACGGATCATGACAGAATGGCCCATACTGGTATGATGCGATATGAAGAAGGGACACCTAAAATTCCTGCGGCAGCAATGTCGAATCCAGACGCCGATTTAATTAATGCGATGTTAAAGCGCGATCCTAACATCACGTTATCATTAAATATGACCTCCGAAAATCTAGGCATAGCCACATCTTATAATGTCATTGCAGAAGTCACTGGCAGCAGTAAGCCTGACGAAATAGTCCTTATCGGTGCTCATCTAGATTCATGGGATGAAGGTACAGGTGCAATTGATGATGGCGCTGGTGTGGCGATTGTCACCACCGCAGCTAAACTTATCCAAGACTTACCACAAAAGCCAGCACGCACTATTCGAGTGGTATTATACGCTGCAGAAGAAGTCGGTTTAGTCGGCGGTAAAGCCTATGCAGCACAACATGCTGATGAATTAGATAAGCATTATATTGCCGCAGAATCTGATTTTGGCGCAGGACCAGTATACAAGATTGATTTTAACGTTAATGCCGCTACATTTGAGCAAGTCAAACAAGAACATTCTGCGATGACGTTAAACGGCGTCGAGCTAGGAAATAATGAAGCGTCTGGTGGCCCAGATGTTTCAATTCTTCCAGCCTTAGGTGTTCCAGTAGCGTCGTTAAATCAAGATGGTACAGACTATTTTGATTATCACCATACACCTAACGACACCTTGGATAAAATTGATCCCAAGAAACTAGCCCAGAGTGCTGCAGCTTATGCACAATTTGCGTATATGATGGCGCAATCAGAAATTGACTTAAGGCCTGTTACTCAGCAAAAGGAACAACACTAGTTGGTTTCTTCCAATCGAGTTTAAAAATCAGACACTAAAAAGCCCTTATTTAAGGGCTTTTTAGTGAGCAAATTTATTATTTTAGAGAACGTTACTTTTGTTCGTCTCGTAAAAATACTGGCGCTGTGGGTGTCGATTGCACTTCGTTATAATAATAACCTTCAAGATCGAATGCTGTTAATTGTTCAACACTGGTAGGTTTAGTATCAACTATATAACGAGCCATCAATCCACGCGCTTTTTTGGCGTAAAAGCTAATCACTTTAAACTGACCTTTTTTGCAGTCTTTAAAGACTGGCGTAATCAACTGTCCTTCAAGTTGCTTAACGTTGACCGATTTGAAGTATTCATTCGAGGCTAAATTGACAATGATATCGTCACCCTGCTCTTTCAACGCCTTATTCACTTCGGCAGTGATAGTCTCGCCCCAAAAAGCATATAAATTACGGCCCTGTGGGTTTGTCAGTTTAGTACCCATTTCTAAGCGGTACGGTTGAATTAAATCTAATGGTTTAAGCAAACCATACAAACCAGACAAAATACGCAGATGCTTTTGGCTAGAAGCCATTTGTGATTCAGATAAATGATCGGCATCAAATCCTGTATAGACATCGCCTCGAAACGCGAAAATAGCCTGTTTGGCATTATCAAGGGTAAACGGTGGTTGCCAGTCAGCAAAACGCGCAGCATTCAGTCCGGCAATTTTATCGCTTACTTTCATTAAACTGGCAATATCCATTGGTGTTAATTCACGGCATACATCAATCAATGTTTGGCTTTGTTTAAGTAAACACGGTTGAGTATGGGTATTAGTGATAGGTGGATTTTCGAAATCTAATGTTTTCGCAGGTGAAACTAAAACCAGCATAAGTACGCTCCGGATAAAATCATAATGTCATCATACTGAACTGATATAAAAAAACCATGCTGTAGTAGCATGGTTTTTTCGATTACCTTAATAGGTAAATATTATTTTTTGGCCGTCTCTGCTGAGTTAGGCCAAATTTTGTCTTCTAATTGATCGGCTAATTCCGGAAACTTACTGGTGTCAAATACCGGATCAATACCGGCGTCTATCTGTTCACGGTAATCATTAATCACTCTAACCGCTAGACCAGACAACAAGACTAATGCCACTAAGTTAACAATGGCCATTAGCCCCATCGACACATCAGCTAAATCCCAAACCAAACTAATTTTAGCAAGAGAACCAAACATCACCATACCCAAAACCACTAAACGGAATATAGGTAAGGCTTTTTTACTATTGCCTGACAAGAACATGACATTAGTTTCGGCATATGAATAGTTGGCAATAATAGACGTAAAGCAAAAGAGTAAAATAGCAAAAGCAATAAATGCCCCGCCCCAATCACCTACATGACTGGTTAATGCACTAATAGTTTTAGCAATACCATCAGAGCTAGAGGCTGCATCACCGGATAATAAAATAATCGCTGCTGTTGCGGTACAAATAACAATTGTATCAACAAACACGCCCATCATTTGCACAAAACCTTGCGATGCTGGGTGGTTAGGGTTTGGTGATGCACTTGCCGCAACGTTAGCGGCACTTCCCATACCTGCTTCGTTTGAAAACAATCCTCGGGCAATACCAGCTTGCATTGCTTGTGAAACACTAAATGCAACACCACCAGCAGCGGCTTCTTGCCAACCAAATGCACTGTTAATAACTAACATGAATATGTCGGGTAACTTTTCAATATTCATACCCACAACGACAAAAGCAATAGCAATATAAGCAATAGCCATCACAGGCACAATTAACTCAGACGCTTTAGCAACCTTCTTAAGGCCTCCTACGATGACAAAGGCACTGCAAATAACAATGCCGATTCCAACATAGACGGGCTCAAAGCCAAACACTTGCGTCATCGCACCTGTTATAGTGTTAGCTTGAACAGCATTAAATACTAAACCAAAAGCTAGAATTAAAAAGATTGAGAAAAGCACGCCCATCCAACGTTGACCGAGACCTTTCTCCATATAATAAGCAGGCCCACCTCGGTACTGACCATCACCATCTTTCACTTTATAGACTTGCGCAAGTGTCGACTCAATCATTGCGGTTGCCATACCGAGAACCGCAATAGCCCACATCCAGAACACAGCACCGGGTCCTGCTGTACCAATGGCAACGGCCACACCGGCCATGTTACCGGCGCCTACACGAGCAGCCATACTGGTACAAAAGACTTGAAATGATGATAAGCCATGCTTACCTGGGCGACGACTAATAGCCAATACTTTAATGCCATGAACAAAGTGAGTGACTTGAATAAAACCGAGACGAATGGTGAAAAATAATCCCGCACCTACCAGTCCATAAACTAATAGCTTGCCCCAAAGCAGGCTATTCATGAAATTAATAATCGTTTCTAACATTACCATATTGTCTAATCTTCCCCGTTATAAGGTTATTTTTCTGTATCAGGCTATTGCGCTGAATGTTAAATCACATAATGGACAGACTAGGCACTTCATATGCAAGCTGTTATGTGTCAAACGGTAAAACCAATAAAAGTGCCAAATAAAGGCGCCATTATAAAAGCTAATGATGGTGAATTAATAGGTATAGATAATCAAGGGCAGTGAATGCTAAAACCACGTTACCTACCAGATACATTGCCTAAGTAAATAACACTTTGAAGCAACACAAATAAAACAAAAAACAACAAGTGACATCCGTCACATTTTATCACTTCTATTATTAATGCTCTATGCTTAAAGCATTGGCAAATCGTTATTAAATTTCAAGTAATTATCGACATACTGGCCAAAATTGCGATCTAAACTAAAAGTGACTCATCAAAAGTTAGATAAAGGCCACATTATTGTAATTAAATTACAGATACAGTGTTCTCAAAGAAAGTTAAATTATTATTTTCACTTTTAATCGAGGTCACAATGACTAACTCAAATGAAATAACTGCACTAAAAAAATACGTACGAGCGACTAACTTCTTAGCGACATCGCAAATTTATCTGAAGCAAAACGTACTTTTTAAGCGTCCTTTACAACATACTGACATCAAGCCTCGTTTACTTGGTCACTGGGGAACATGTCCTGGTATCAACTTTGTTTACGCTAACGTCAACCGTCTTATCGTTAAGCATAAGCGTGAATTCATTTACCTTGTTGGTCCTGGCCACGGTTTCCCAGCAGTACAGGCTAACTTATTTGTAGAAGGTTCATTAAGCCATTTCTACCCAGAGACCATACCTTATACAGAAACGGGTATCGAAGATATCTGTAAAAAATTCTCAGCTGCTTATGGTTATCCATCACATGCAAACCCTGAAGCACCAGGTCAAATACTAGAAGGTGGTGAGCTTGGTTATTCACTTTCAGTTGCTTGGGGCTCTGTATTAGATAACCCAAATCTTATTGCCGCCTGTTTAATTGGTGACGGTGAAGCAGAAACAGGTCCACTAGCTGCATCTTGGTATGCCAACCGTTTAGTCTCACCTGATAACAACGGTGCAGTGCTACCAATCGTACATATTAACGGTTACAAAATTTCTGGCCCTACTCGTATGGGTCGTATGAGCCATGAAGAGCTAGATTTAGAATTCCGTGGTCTTGGTTATCACCCAATCATCGTTGACGATGAAATGGACACCGATATTTTTGAACAGATGACTGCAGCAATGGACTTGTCATATGACATGATCAATGACATTCAACGTCGCGCACGTTCAGGCGAAGATGTCGTTAAACCACGCTGGCCAGTTATTTTAATGAGAACAGCAAAAGGTTGGACTGGTACCACTGAATATGATGGCAAAAAACTAGCAGGTAACTGCGAATCTCATCAAGTTATTGTGAGCAACTGCGCCAAAGATAAAGGCCATCTTGAAGCACTTGATAAGTGGTTGGCTAGCTACAAGTTTGACGAATTAGTGCAAACCACTGAAAGCGGTGAATTGATATTTGATAAAGACATTATGTCTTTGATGCCACCAAAAGAGTTATGTTGTGGTCGTCAACGTCTAAGTTACGGCGGTGAAGTGGTACGTGCTTTAGCAAATCCAGATTTAAACAAATTAGGTTACGGTTCAGAAACAGCTCGTGGTCAACGTGGTTTCTCAATGTTGAAAATGGGTGAGTGGATGCGTGATGCATTCAAACTAAATCGCGATCAACGTAACTTACGAATCTTCAGCCCTGATGAAACATACTCAAACCAACTACAAGCTGTGTTTGAAGAAACCGACCGCGCATGGCAGTGGCCAATCGAAAGCTGGGATCAAGATATGTCTCGCGATGGCCGCGTGATTGAACTGCTATCTGAAAATTTACTTTTCGGTATGCTACATGGTTACACAGTAACAGGTCGTCACGGTATGTTCCCTACCTACGAGGCTTTCTCACAAGTAGTGTCATCAATGGCGGATCAATACTGTAAATATGTTCATGCAAGCCAAGGCATCCATTTCCGTAAGCCTATCCCTGCATGTAACGTCGTATTGTCTTCATTATTAGAACGTCAAGATCACAACGGTTATTCTCACCAGAATCCGTCTTTCCTTGGCGCTATGCTAGAGAAGCACCCAAACATTATCTCTGCTTATTTACCAGCAGATGCTAACAGCACCTTGGTTTACACTGAACGTGCTTATGCTGATCGCGATAAACTGAACATTATCGTTGCTGGTAAGAAGTCTCTTCCACAGTGGTTATCACTGGATGAAGCCCGTAAGCAAGCAAAAGATGGCATCATGGTGTGGGATTTCGCCTCTGATGAAAACCCAGATGTAGTACTTGCAGGTTGTGGTGACTATGCAACGCAAGAATGTATGGCTTCATTGGTATTAATTCGTGAGATTTTACCAAGAGTTCGTATCCGTTTTGTGAGTGTGTCAGAACTTCACAGCAGCGGCCTAGGTAGCCTTAAGTTCCAAAGCAAGCCTTGGATGATGGATGAAGTCTTCACTGAAGATAAAGGCGTGGTATTTAACTACCATGGCTACCCAAACACCATCAAAAAGCTAGTGTTTGATTATAAAGGTAACCGTCGCTTCCGTATTAAAGGTTATGAAGAAGAAGGTTCAACTACTACACCATTTGATATGGGTGTACGTAACGGTACTTCTCGTTACCACCTAGTGATTGATATGGCATACAAGTTATTCCAACAAGGCGTAATTGATGAATCACAACATGTGACCATCACTACCGACATGTTACAACGCTTGGTAGACCATAAAAACTATATCAAAGCGAACGGCGTCGACCCTGAAGAGATCGAAAACTGGGTGTGGACTCGTTAACAACGACCACTGATGTAAAAATACGTCCTAATTGGGCGTATTTTTTTTTAATAGCTCAAAAAAAATAACTAGCTCCGTTACTTGAGTAACTCATTAAAAATATTAAGAATATTTTCAAAATAAATCCAATCATTTATATAGCCAAACAATTAACATTACCTTCTGTTTTTATTCACATTTTTAATAGCCTCCCTGTATGCTAATGAGTTGCTATGGTGAACCATTACAAAATATTAATCCTTTTTACTATGGAAAAACATCTAATTACCGACCATAATTGCGCCGCTGACTAAAATACAAAGAAACACCACATTAAGCGTCAGTAATGCATGACAATAACAACTCCGTTACATGCATATTTGGTGGAGTAAAATAACAATGGATGTATATATGATGAAGAACACATTAAAAGTAGTATTACTCACCTCTATGTTGCCTTTTGCTGCATCAGCTGCAGAAGAACTAACACCTTGGTATATCGGTGGTGGTGTAGGCGTCAATAACTATGAACCTAGCTGCGACCAAAAAACCATGAAAGTATGTGGTGAAGATGACCCATATGCTTGGGACTTGTTCGGCGGTTATTTATTCAACGAATACATTGGTATCGAATTAGGTTATCGTGATCTAGGACGTGCTGAATGGACTAATTACGATACTAAAAGCTACGATGTCGGAGCTACCGGCGTTAGTTTAGGTGTAGTTGGTTTTTACCCACTTGCAGACAAGTGGAGCTTATCATCAGAAGTAGGTACTTATAGCTACCTATTAGAAAACCAACAAACAGTTAATGGTCAGAAATTAAGTGATTCTGGCGTAGGATTATTTGCTGGCGCTGGTGTTGGTTATAACTTTACCGACAATCTTAAGTTAGAAGCGAAATATCGTCGTTACGAAAATTTAGACGCTGACGCATTAAACAACTTAAAAATGGAAAGTAACTATTGGGGTCTAGCTCTAAGCTACCGTTTTGGTACGATTACTCCAGCTCCAGTTGCTGCTCCAGTTGTTGTTGCACCAGTTGTTGTTCCACTTGGTGATGATGATAAAGATGGCGTAACAAACAACATCGACAAATGTCCAGACACACCATCAACTCACAAAGTTGATGCTACTGGTTGTAGCGTTTATGAAAACGTTACAACTAAGTATGACTTAGGTGGTATTTTATTTGCTAATGATTCAGCTGAAATCCGTGCTGGTTCGTTTGCTGATTTAGAAAAACTTGCTGACCACTTAACTAAATACCCACAACACACTGTATCTGTTCAAGGCCATGCGTCTAACGTAGGTAAAGCAGAATACAACATGAAGCTTTCTGAGCGTCGTGCGGTAGCAGTTGCAAGTGCACTAAACAAAAAATATGGCATTAGCATCAGCCGTATCAGTTCTGTTGGTTACGGTGTAACTAAACCAGTTATGCAGGGTAGCTCAGCTGAAGCTAACCGTGTTAACCGTCGTATCGAAGCTATCGTGACGGGTACTGAAAAGCGCGTAGTATTACGTTAATTGTAATATAGATACGCTATACTTTAGAAGTCGCTGCTTGCAGCGACTTTTTTATTTTAAGAACAACGTAAAAACCAGTACACCAGTGACTAACACTGACGTTGCGGTATTAGAATTGGAAGTATGTTCCGTATAATCTGACCGATTCTGTCTATTTAGCAACAATAATGGCTTTAAATAAGCGAAAATAACGGATAATTTCGTAATTTTTTTACAAATAAAGTTGGAATAATCCCTAAAATCGCTTCTAATAAAGGCATTGATCTATATTCATTGCTTAACGAGAGGAAATTTCCATGGCCAATGCACTCGCGCAACTCAAATCATTCACGACCATCGTTGCTGATACCGGCGACATCGAAGCTATTAAACGTTACCAGCCTGAAGATGCAACAACCAACCCATCACTCATTTTAAAAGCCTCGCAGATCCCTGAATATGCTTTTCTTATCGAGAATGCTATCGAATGGGCTAAAACTCAAAGCCACAGTATTGAACAACAGATTGAAGATGCCGGTGACAAACTTGCTGTGAATATTGGCGTAGAAATTTTAAAGCTAGTGCCAGGTCGTATCTCAACAGAAGTCGATGCTCGCTTATCATTTGACAAGCAACGCTCAATCGACAAAGCGCACAAGCTAATCAAATTATATAAAGATGCCGGAATTGATAAATCACGTATTTTGATCAAATTAGCTTCTACTTGGGAAGGCATTTGCGCAGCAAAAGAACTTGAACAAGAAGGCATCAACTGTAATCTAACATTGCTATTCAGCTTTGCTCAAGCAAGAGCTTGTGCAGAAGCTGGCGTATACCTTATTTCGCCTTTTGTGGGTCGCATCTTAGATTGGTATAAAAAAGACACAGGTCAAGATTACACTGCAGAAACCGATCCTGGTGTTGTCTCTGTTACTGAGATTTACAACTACTACAAGCAGAACGGTTATAACACAGTTGTTATGGGTGCAAGTTTCAGAAATATCGGTGAGATTATCGAATTAGCCGGTTGTGATCGTCTAACGATTGGACCAGCATTGTTAGAAGAATTAGCCAATACTGATGTAGAAATTATCCAGAAATTGGTTGCAACGCCAGCAACACAGTCTGCTCCAGCTGCGTTAACTGAAGAACAATTCCGCTGGGCATTTAACGAAGACCCAATGGCAGTTGACAAGTTAGCAGAAGGCATTCGTAATTTTGCCATCGATCAAGGCAAACTAGAAGTTATGCTAAAAACAAAATTAAGCTAGTTGGAGGCTTTACTCGTGACTACACTGACACAAAGAACGACTTGGAAGGCGCTACAAACCCATTCAAGTCAACTACCTCACATGCGCGAATTATTTGCCCAAAACCCACAACGTTTTGAGCAAATGAGCGTTGCGGCTTGTGGTCTGTTTTTAGATTACTCTAAAAACCGTGTGAACGATGAAACACTTAAGCTGCTATTCTCTCTCGCTAAAGAAGCAAAACTGAGTGAAAAAATTACTGCAATGTTTAATGGTGATGTGATTAACAACACCGAACAGCGCTCAGTATTGCACACTGCATTACGCAGTAAAGCAACTCAAACGATTATTGCTGAAGGAGCGAATATCGTTCCTGAAGTGCAACAAACATTAGCTAAAATGGCTAAGTTTGTTGGCTCAGTGCAATCAGGCGAGTGGAAAGGTTATACCGGTAAAGCGATTACAGATATCGTCAGTATCGGTATTGGAGGTTCATTTCTTGGACCTAAAATTGTTTCACAAGCGCTTAGACCATATTGGCAAGAAGGACTGAATTGCCATTTTGTTGCCAACGTAGATGCGACATCTATTTGTGAAAAATTAAAAAACCTCAATGCTGAGACCACATTGTTTGTGATGTCGTCAAAATCATTCAGTACTCAAGAGACTCTAACCAACACCCTTAGCGCTAAAGATTGGTTTTTAGGCCAGGGTGCAAGCCAACAAGATGTGGCTAAACACTTTGTTGCAGTAACATCTAATGTAACAAAAGCCACTGAGTTTGGTATGGACGCAAACAACATATTCCCAATGTGGGATTGGGTTGGCGGACGCTACTCATTATGGTCAGCCATTGGTTTACCTATTGCGCTACTTGTTGGTATGGATAACTTTACGGCCTTGTTAGATGGCGCGCATCAAATGGATCAACATTTTGCTGATACGCCTATCGAACAAAACATGCCAGTCATCATGGCTATGTTGTCAGTATTGTATGGTAATTTTCATGGTGCTCAATCACATGTCATTTTAACCTACGATCATTACTTACGTGGTCTTCCAGCTTATTTCCAACAACTCGACATGGAAAGTAATGGTAAATCAGTGACTCTCGATGGTACTGACGTTGATTACAGCACCGGTCCCGTTATTTGGGGCGGTGAAGGCACTAACGGTCAACATGCATACCACCAGTTACTACATCAAGGCACTGCACTTATTCCTGCTGACTTTATTATGCCGTTGCAAAGTCATAATCCGTTGGGTGAACATCATGACCAACTTGCATCAAACTGCTTTGGACAAACCCAAGCCTTAATGCAAGGTCGTACCTACGATGAAGCACTTGCTGAGCTAAGTAATAGCAAGCTTGATGAGCAACAAAAGCCGCTTATAGCCAAACATAAAGTAATGGTTGGTAATAAGCCAAGTAATACCTTATTGATGGATAAGCTAACGCCAACAACATTAGGTGCGTTAATCGCGCTATATGAGCACAGAACCTTTGTTCAGGGTGCTATATGGCAGATAAACTCATTTGATCAATGGGGTGTAGAGCTAGGTAAGCAATTAGGCAATGATGTGCTTGAACGAATTGGTGCAGACCACGATGCTACCGATTTAGATGGATCGAGCAATGCATTAGTGAACCTATACCGTAAAGGTAAGCTATAAAACAAAAACTAGCCTTGAATAAAAACCTCAGCTTGCTGAGGTTTTTTTATGCGTTTTTGATATCGAATTCACTAAACTGTGATTTATTAGTAACGTAAATGCAACACAACTATTGCACCCTATAGCTGAAATATGGTACTTATTTGTGCAGAGACATCATAATAACAAGGGAGGTTACCATGGATCGATTAGACTATGGTGGTGCGCTAGACGAAGTTGTTGAAAGACCAACCCGTTCAAAAAGCTCGTCAAAAAAACGCAAATGGCGTGAAATTGAAGCCATTAAGGATAAGCAGCGTTTACTCAAGGAATTGCAAGATATTGATGATTCATTCGATTTCGACGTTAATACACTAGTGCTTTAATTAGATCCCATCACACTTAACCGTAAAATCGATTAAAAGAGCGCATAATGCGCTCTTTTTGTTTGCCAAGATTTATAGCTTGCCTATTCAATGCACATCATTGCCCTCTAGCCCAAGGGCAATAACATCATTTATTATCTGCATGTTCAATATAGGTCCGTAAATCTTCAAAAATCGTTTTATCATTATCATTAAATAACGGATCTTCAATTAACCGATTTTGACATAATACGGTTATTTTTTGCCAATCGTTATTATCTAATGCCTTAACAAAATTCGGAAAGACTTCTCGTTCTTCATACTGCATATGCAATTGTTGTAGTTCAATATACTCTTTAAGATCATTAATCAGCTTGTCGCGCGAGATAACCACATCCGAAAGAATCATATTCAAGCTATAAACTAAAGCACCCGATGCCTCAGCCAAACGATGATGTTCATTATAAAGTTGGCCACAATTCGCTAAACCCGTTTTATTACTGTAATAATCGAAAATAATATCTTCCAACGGGTGATGACTATGCTCAGCATAGCCTTGCATATACTCAACGATATCCCTAACCAGATTAAAATTAACTCCGTTACCTTCAGCCAATCGAGTCAATTTATTCGAAAGGATATTCAACAAAATGGCAATATGCTTATGATCGCGCATTAAACGTTGCAACATAACCTTCTCCCGTCATCTATCTACAAAACACCAATGTATAAATAATAGCCAATAATGAGTCTTTTACTAATCTACACTGGGATAAGCATAATGAGGTATGACCAAGATCATAATATTGGAATATAAAAAAACACCTAATATCAATCCAATTGATATTAGGTGTTAGATATCTGAAACTAAGAGGTTACTTTAGCACAGCAAACATATGCGCTTTAAGCTGCTCAAAGTCAGCATCTAATTCTGCTGATAAAATCGTTTTTTGTGCCACCGCAGCTAATTCAGGAGGTAACGGTAAATTAATGTTCAACTCACGGTCAACCACATCTTTAAACTTAGCAGGATGCGCTGTACCAAGAAACACCCCAGTTTCTTTACTAGTTAACCCAAGCGTTAATGCATGAGCTGCAATCGCCGCATGGGGCTCTGATTGATAACCCAACTGATAAAGTTCTGCTAAGGCGCCAGCGGTGGCATCTTCAGAAAGAGCCACGCCAGTTACCAATGATAACGGCCAGCCCATTTGCTCACAAATCGCTTCTACACGAGGCCAATTGCTTGGCTCTGACACATCCATAGCATTAGACATGGTCGCCACGGTTTTATGTGGTTGCCATTCACCACCAGTGAGATAACGCGGTACCGTGTCATTGCTATTGGTTGCAGCAATAAAACGCTTAATTGGTAACCCCATGGCTTTAGCAAATAACCCAGCGGTTAAGTTACCAAAATTACCACTGGGTACAGACATCACAAGCTCATTATGTCCAGCTTGCTTTGCTTGCGCTACCGCTTCAAAGTAATAGCATATCTGAGCTAATAAACGACTAATATTAATCGAATTAGCAGAATTTAACGCTAAGCCGTCACGAACATCACTGTCATCAAAAGCTTGTTTAACCAGATGCTGACAAGCATCAAAGTCAGATGTTACTGCCACGGTATGAATATTTTTACCTAAGGTAGTAAACATCTTTTCTTGCAGTTCACTAATTTTACCTTTTGGGTATAACACCATTACATTGACGTTATCTAGGCCGTAAAATGCATCCGCTACTGCAGCGCCAGTATCACCCGATGTTGCGGTTAAAATAGTCAGTTTTTTATTGCCGGCAAGTAAATCAACGCATTGAGCCATAAACCGCGCGCCAAAATCTTTAAACGCTAATGTCGGACCATGAAAAAGTTCTAAACAAGCACGTTTATCATCAACCTTAACGAGTGGTACATCGAAGGTAAATGCTTTATCTACAAGCTTATCAACATTCTCCTGCCCGAGTTCATCTGCTAACCAAGCACCCAAGACTTTTTTGCTTCGCTCAGCAAAGGGTAGTGCCAGTAATGCATCAATATTGGATAGTACAGGAATGGACTTTGGGAAAAACAATCCTCTATCTTTACCTAAACCCAGTTGAACCGCTTGACTGAAGTTAACTACCTGCGATGGGTGTTTTAAGTTATATAATTCCATTGCGACTGCCTTTTAAATTTCAATATCAATAATGTGAAAGAGAGCGTTACACGCAGCGCGTGCCAAGTTTATCTAATTTACAAACGTGAGCAAAACCACCTTGCTCAGATATATAATGTTGCATTAGCCAGTTTTTAGCTTTTTCTGCGGTGGCTAAATCGTCAGTGACACTAAACAATGTGGGGCCGCTGCCAGAAATACCGCTAGTCAACATGCCTAATTCAGCTAATGCTGTTCGCGCTTCGATATAACCCGGAATCGCAGACGCTCGATAAGGTTCGGCCAAAACATCTTTCAGCATTTCAATTGCCAAAGCAGCGTCTTGCTGATAACTCGCGTGAACAAATGCACTTAAATAACGACCAAAATCAATCGCTACAGACTTATCATATTGCTGCGGCAGCAACTCGCGCATTTTGGCAGTAGATAATGAAATTCCCGGATAAGCGATAACCCAATACCAGTTATCAAAACTTGGAATAGCAGCGCATGCTTTGTTACTGGCATTAAGCATTAGCTGCATGCCGCCTAAATAGCATGGCGCTACATTGTCATAATGCACGCTGCCAGATATCTTCCCTTCAAACTCGCCCATCAATGCTAATAAGGCTTGCTGGTTAAAAGGCTGTCCAAAATGTTCATTTAAGGCATATAACGCAGCGACTACAGAGCTGGCACTAGAGCCTAACCCACTGCCTACTGGAAGGTTTTTCTCTAAACAAACAGTTACACCATCTTGGCGCTGTAATTTATCTAAAAAAAACTCAGCACATTGGTAAACAATATTGTCCTTACCATCACTTGGTAATTTATGTGCCCATTCACCTGTTTGGCTATATTCAACCCCGCTGGCAGCGACGCTAATCATCACTCTATCGCCCAATAATGAGCCGTCAATCGGCGCCAATGCAGCGCCTAGCAAATCAAAGCCAACACCAACATTGCCCATAGACGCTGGAGCATAAACAGTAAGCGTGTCTTGGCTTACTTTTAACGTTTGATTCATAACCCAACCTCACGAGTCCAGTTTAAGGTTCTTAATACGTCAGCAAAGGCCCCGGCAGCAGTAACATCGGTACCAGCACCATAGCCTCTTAATACAAAAGGAATTGGTTGATAATAACGGCTATAAAATGCCAGCGCATTCTCGCCACCTTTAACACTGTATAATGGATCAGTTGCATCGACTTCAACAATTCTGACATGGCATTGCCCGTCTTCAATTTGGCCAACATAACGCAGCACTTTACCTTCGGTTTTAGCCGCCGCGACTCGAGCAGAGATAAGGTCATCTAATGAAGCAAGATTCGCCATAAATTGATTAACATCGCCTGAGTCGTCAAAATCAGCAGGCAATACAGATTCAATATTAATGTCTTCAAGCTCTAATGGCAGGCCAACTTCACGAGCAAGAATGAGTACTT
Organism: Shewanella sp. SG44-2; assembly: GCF_014164215.1. NCBI lineage: Bacteria > Pseudomonadati > Pseudomonadota > Gammaproteobacteria > Alteromonadales > Shewanellaceae > Shewanella > Shewanella sp. SG44-2. The sequence goes on along the minus strand of NZ_JACJEU010000010.1, from coordinate 106,820 downwards.
TACGAGCGACATCCATACCACTTAAATCATCACGAGGATCGGGTTCAGTAAAACACTTGTCACGCGCAATCGCAGTCGCTTGCGATAAGCTCATACCGTCATCTAACATACCAAAAATGTAGGATAATGACCCAGACAAAATACCATTAAACTTATGTAGCTTATCACCGGCATACATGAGTTTTTTCAAGTTATCGATAACCGGTAAACCAGCACCTACCGTCGTTTCATACAAAAATTGTCGACGCTGAGTTAAAGCCGTTTTACGCAATGCTTGATAGTAAGCATAATCACGAGTATTCGATTTTTTGTTTGGAGTAACAACATGGAAACCGGCATTCATCACATCAAGGTAACGGTCTGACACTAACTCGCTTGATGTACAATCAACCAGTACAGGATTAAGTAATTGCTGCTCTTGCCCCCACTCAAGTAGCTTAGCTAAATCATATGCTTGGCCCTTCTCGGCCAGTAATGACTGCCACTCGCCAAGTTCAATACCTTCACTATTCAACAACATTTGGCTCGAATTAGCGATCCCACATACACGAATACTAATGTGCTGTTCTTTTAACATCGCACTCTGCTGCTTGATTTGATCGAGTAATCCAGCACCCACATTACCGCTACCGACTAAAAACACATCTAAATACTGCTGAACATCGAAAAATGCTTGATGACATGCACCAATGGCATGCTTGGTTTTTTTCTGTTGAATAACGGTAGAAATTGATCGCTCTGATGAACCCTGAGCAATAGCAATGATATTGACACTGGCTTTAGCTAGTGCTGTAAAAAATTTAGCCGCTACGCCCTTATGGGTTTTCATACCATCACCAATCAAAGACACTATCGCCAAATCTTGACGCAATTCAATCGGCTCAAGTAATTCACTTTTTAATTCAAGCTCAAATTCTTGTTCTAGTGCCCATTTGGCTTTATTTGCTTGAGAAGTAGAGACACAAAAACTGATACTGTATTCAGATGAGCTTTGGGTAATAAGAGAAACCGAGATGCCACTGCGAGAGATAACCGCTAAAGTCCTGCTTGCCATGCCGACCATGCCTTTCATTCCTGGGCCGGAGACGTTAAACATGGTTTGATTGTCTAAATTTGAAATCGCTTTAACTTGTAGACCTGTTTTATCATCATCATTAGACACCAATGTACCGGGAGCTGACGGATTAAAACTGTTTTTGATATAACAAGGGATTTGATATTGAGCAATTGGCGCAATCGTTTTAGGGTGCAATACTTTGGCGCCAAAATATGAGAGTTCCATCGCTTCTTGATAGCTTAATTGTGACAATAATTTAGCGTCGGCCACAACACGTGGATCAGTGTTATAAACTCCATCCACATCAGTCCAAATTTCACAACTTGAGGCATCTAAACATGCCGCCAGTACCGCAGCTGAATAATCAGAACCATTGCGGCCTAATGTGACGATCTTGCCCTGAGCATCTGCAGCAGTAAAACCAGGCATCACCCAGACTCGGTATTGATCAAGCGGCAATAAGGTAAAGCGAGGCTTGCTAACCGCAATATCGACTACAGACTCCAACGGCTGACCATGAGCTAAAAATAACGCGACTGGATCTAATTGTGCTGAAGTAATGTCTTTCGCCAACATTACTTGTTCCATTAATGCTGCTGATAAGCGCTCTCCGGTCACCACTAATTCAGCACGAACACTATCAGGGCATTCTCCCAATAACCTGATGCCATACAACTTATCTTTCCAAACCTGCATTTGCGCAGCTAATTTCTCGACCAATAATTTATGTTGAACGGCTGTAATAAGTGAAGTGGCATCAGAAAACAAACCACTAAATACACCATTGATATGGTCTAACACTGGCTGATAGTCTTGTTGATTAACAGCGATATCAACCATTTCTAACAGTGCATTGGTTACTGTTGCAGGAGCAGAAAGTACCGTAGCAACAGATTCTGTCGAAGCCGTATCAGCAATAATGTCTGCCGCCATCGAAAAACGAGACCAGTTCGCCAACGATGTTCCACCAAATTTCATTACTTTCATGTTGCTCTCCTTGCCACTTTAAAGTGACAACATTAAATTAAAATCAAATATCAGAATTAAAAACAAAAAAGCCCGCTTCAGGTGTTAGAAGCGGGCTTTTCATGCAAAATCTTTTAGGGTGTAATCAGCCCGCCCCCACTATGGTAATAGTGGTGGTTGTAATGGTTGTAATTACAACGAGCATGAGGGTAAACATTTGATGATTCTCTTCGTTAGGATAAATGTTAACTGCCGATAATATTTAATTAGATTAAATAGCTGATCCACGTTGGCTAACAGAATTGCTTTTTTAACCTAATGTTGTCAACCCCTCATTACAGTTTATTTACTAGTTATTTTTCAAGTAGAGTTGATTTTTTTAACAATCAAGTTGTTAAAAATCTAAAATCGGTCGCCATAACCATTATTGACTGCCCAATCTAACGTTGACGTAAACGGTGAAACAATAAGTAAAGCCAAGTAAGTTCAACAAATACAGAATGATACAAGAAGTAGTTTAATACGTACTCATAAAAAGATTACCAATAGATGTACTACCAAGATGATTTATCCGCCTTATCCATTTTCATCACTAATTAGATGATTTATTTTCAACATGAACTCAATAAAACATGCAGCATAAGACAAAATAAAAAAAGCTGTGATTCAATAACCAAAAACTGATGTTAGCCATCGCAGCCTGATATCAAAATACGGTATGATACTCACATCACAATTGGAGGCGATATGAAAATTACAAAACATGCGGCGGTCACTATTCATTACCGCTTATCTGATGAGCAAGGTCTATTAGTAGAAAGTTCATTTGAAAGTGAACCAATGGTTTACTTACATGGCACTGAAAATTTAATTCCTGGACTTGAATCAGTTTTAGAAGGTAAAACTGTTGGTGAGAATATCGAGGCAAAGATCCCTGCGGAACAAGCCTATGGCGAATATCACCCAGGTTTAAAGCAAGAAGTTCCTGTCAGTGCATTTGGTGATGTCGAAGATATCGTTCCAGGTATGCGTTTTATCGCTGAAACTGAAATGGGTCAACGCCCTGTTCAAGTCATTGAAGTGAAAGATGATGTCATCGTTGTTGATGGCAATCACCCTCTAGCGGGTCAGTCACTGCATTTTAGTGTCGAAGTTATCGCTGTAAGAGAAGCTACAGCAGAAGAACTATCTCATGGACATATCCATGCAGAAGGCGGCTGTGGTAGCCATGGACATGATCACGGACACGACCATGAATCATGTGGCACAGAAAAACCTGGCTGTGATGGAAATGGCGGCTGTGGCTGTCGTTAATTCATTATTGATTAAATAGATAAGTTACTCATTCTATCTTTAATGTCTATTTGTCAGTAAAAAGGTTGAAACATCGTAAGGCATTGTCTAGTTACTAGGCAGTGCCTTTTTGTTTAGGTTATAGTTAGCTCGTTAATCACATCAATTAGTCAGATTTATTGTATCGACCGTTAAGGATAACTTGGGGGTACAATCCTTACTAATTGACTCCCAATATAATAATTAATACCTAGCGACGGAGTGCTTATGTTAATTAAACCGCTGTATGAATTACTGCCGTTCACTTACATGCTTGTAGGTAGTGTTAGTATTTTTTTACTCGAACCAAATTATGCACTTATTGCTTCAATTGTAGTGTATTTATATGGTGCACATATTTACAACTTACGCTCCAAGAACCGTAGAACCGACCCCAAACGTAAACGCAAATCAGGATTCATTCCCGAAACAATTTATGGTTTATTACCCTTTATTTACGTGTTGGGTGCTGTGAGCCTTTATCGGTTTTACCCTAGAGATTCCAGCACACTTTTTGCACTGTGTTTAACCACCTATGGTGGATACCTATTTTTAAGACGTTTAAGTTATCGTCACCACAGATTACCGCGAGGAATTAACCAATAGTCAGATTAACTATTGCGGTGAGGATCAAAAAGATTAACTGAACAAAAAACATGAACATTTGATTAGCAGGAATTAATGCTGAAACTAATGTCATTAACATTGATGAATGCCTATTTGATTTTATGAGTAACACTTCAGGCTCGATAGGTAATAAAAACACCTATCGAGTCAGTTATATTGGCAATTTATTAGCATTGAATTATCAGCACTGAGGACTGGAATATTGTGTCGATGCACATCGATGGTTAATTGCTTAGCCTAAAATCAATTTTTTAACTAAGTCTCTTTGATGTATTGGCATATTTTTTAAATAATTTGAACACCGCGTAATCGTTGCAATACTCACTTGATGTTCTGCAGCAATTTGTCTCTGGCTCAACTCCCCTGCTAATAACGTTTGAAACACCTGTAAACGTCCAGAAACCGCACTACGTTCTTCTTCAGTTAATAACAAATGAAACAACACCGACAAATCATCTTCATTTGCATGGGTTAATATTTTTTCTACTACTAAATTCCAATTGGCACGCATTGTTTTTCTCTTTTTAGTAATGCCCAGACATTACAAGTGTACCAAGGAACGACGCCGATTAGCAAAATTGCTAGCGATAAACTTGTAATGAAAAATGAAAAATAACTGCGGTATGCTATTGATGAAAGATATCGCAAAGTGCTTATAAAATTGTGTAGAATGATGTGTAATACCCTCATAACTAAGCGCTAAAAACTCGACTAATTATTAGGCTGAACATTTAATGGTTAGCACTTTAGTTAAAATTTAGCTTAATTATGTGGATATCTGTGCTTATGGAACCAGTACCACCCACAAAAAAGTGAAGGATGACGATGAAAAAAATATTACTAACGGTTGCGGCAACCGCAATGATAATCCCTGCTGTGTTTGCGAATAATTTTGAAGAACCTGCAGATGCCATTGAATACCGCCAAGCTGCTTTCGGCTTAATTGCTTATAACTTTGGTGATATGGGCGCGATGCTAAAAGGTAAAAAACCTTTTGATGCAGCAGTATTTAGTACTCGTGCAGACAATGTTGCAGCGCTATCAAAGATACCACATGAAGGTTTTATTGCCGGTTCAGATAAAGGCGATACCGAAGCACTAGCAAAAATTTGGCAGGATAAAGCCGATTTTGATAGCAAAATGACTGCATTTCAAGATAATGCTGCGGCATTAGCTGTTGCAGCTAAATCAAGCGATCAAAATAACATTAAACAAGCTTTTGCTAACACAGGTAAAAGCTGTAAAGGTTGCCACGACGTTTACAAAAAAGACTAATCTATTTTGCTACTGAGTGAATCAGTCTCTAATTTGATTGGTTAGCTATAGCAAGTAAAAGTAGCTCTGCTCAGTAGAAAAATGAAAAAAGCCCATCTTTATGGGCTTTTTTATTGGCTTTAGTTTGCCTGAAATTATAAAAAACTGACCACAGGCTCGAGAAGTAACCACCAAATAGCCGCAAATATGGCTAGCACGATAACTAACGCCATCCAAGGCGAACGCAATGTAGGTGAAGCGACCTGTTCGGTAACTTGTTTATAACCACTGAACATGGCTTTAAGTATATTGTCGCCCTTAAACACATGCACTAATACGGCAATGATATGCACCGCAGCCAAAGCCAGAATAAGATTGAAATTGGTTTTATGCAACCAGGTTAGCCACCCAGCTGTATCTGAGGAAACTAGATATATCAGCGGGCCTTCAGTAAAAATATCATCAGTTGCAAATAAACCCGTTGTTAACTGCAACACAAGTGTTCCCAGCAACACAATCACCATATAACCACCTAATGGGTTATGCCCAAGTGATACAGGTTTAGGTTGGGCTTTCGCGTAAGCGATAACTTTATTAGGTGCAACAAAAAAATGTGTAAACTTAGCGGTGTCACTTCCTATAAAGCCCCAAATTAATCTAAATGTAATCAGTGTCATCAATAGGTACGCCAATATTTGATGCCACTGCATTTCACCTATTTCAGCTGTCCACCACAATCCGCCAACTAAACACACCATAGCCCAATGAAAAAAACGTGTTGGAAAATCCCATACCTTTATTTTTTGTTGTTCTATACTCATTAATAACCTGCTTATTACTATTGTTTACTGACAAATTATAAACTCATCAGTAGTAAATAAAACAAGAAGGTTTACAAACTAATACAAATAAACATGGTTATGTAGCTAAAAGAGACAATGAAAGAACCTTTACTTTACAAAGAGAATAAAGGGGCATGTGTAGAGTATTTGAGAATAAGACCAATCCATACAAAATCGTGTTTTAAATTGTATAAAAAAACTTCAACAAAGCTAATTAAGTATTAACTTATCCATTCAAATATGGGCCTATATTCACAGCATTACAAGCATATTTTAAGCCTTTTTTACTCAAAACGTCTAAGAGATCAAATATGCAGCACTCGACATTTACAGTCAACAAAAGTGTGATGCAGATCACTATTTTTATGGTTAACCTTGGTAATCTGAAGTTAAGCAAACAACAAGAAGGTTCTAAATATGCTGAAAATCACTAGCAAACAACTTGAAGTCACTGCCCTTATCCGTGAACGTATTGAAGGACGATTAGAAAAATTAAGTCGACATGATATTCAATTAATTAACCCGCACATCATTATTACTCAAGAAAAGCAGTTATTTAAAATAGAGGCATCAGTTGGATTACCTAGTGGAGATTTATTCGCCCAGGCAAAAAGTGAAAACCTATACGCAGCAATTACTGCAATGGGACAAAAGCTGGAAAAACAGCTAAATCGCCTGACCCATAAACCCCAGGCTCAACGCCATGTATCATTACCAAATGATACTGAAAGCGAATTTGAGTATGTCTATAAGGAGGAAAACGCCGCTTGATATTATTTCTCTCTCACCAGCGCACCTTCGGGTGCGCTTTCTTTTGTCTATAATCCAGCACTCAAGCCTTGATGAGTAAATTTACATTGACAGTCGCCTGTCAGAGCTTTAGTTTTACTTCATGAACAAAAAAATATTCAGCCTTTTTATTTTCTTTTTTATTCAGCCCACCCCTGGAGGCGGATTTTCTGTGTAAAAACGAAAATGAAAATTCTAAAGCCTCCCAACTGGGAGGCTTTTTTGTCTTATAAACTCTGCCGTATCTAGTCATGCGCCAGTATGTAGCGTCACATTGAGGTCAATATGCAAAAACCACCTGAGTTAAGTCAAACTCGCGAACAGATAACTGCACTGGATAAATCCTTATTAGCGTTACTATCTCAGCGCCGCCAATTGAGCCTAAATGTTGCACGCAGCAAAGAAGTTGATGTTAGACCTATTCGAGATACACAACGAGAGAAAGAGCTACTTGAAAGACTCGTGCAGCAAGGGCGTGACCAAGGACTTGATGCGCACTTTGTGATATCGCTTTATCAAAGCATTATTGAAGACTCAGTGTTATTTCAGCAGACGTATCTTCATGGTAGAGCAAACCCAGACACTCAAAAGCAGCAATATACTGTGGCTTATTTAGGTGCAAGGGGTTCTTACTCTTACTTAGCGGCAAGCCGTTACTGCTCACGCCGTCAGGTGGAAATGCTAGATTTTGGGTGTAAAAGTTTTGATGAAATCGTTAATGCCGTCGAATCAGGTCATGCCGATTATGGCTTTTTACCAATTGAAAATACTTCTTCAGGATCTATCAATGAAGTGTATGACGTACTTCAACATACAACGCTATCGATTGTGGGCGAAACGACTATTGAAGTGAGCCATTGCTTACTCACTAAACCTAACAGTAAACTATCTGATATCAAGACTATTTACGCTCATCCACAACCAATCAGTCAGTGCAGCCGCTATTTGAGTCAGCACCCACATATCAAACTTGAATATTGTTCTAGTAGTGCTGAAGCTATGACAAAAGTTGTCGAGGCAGACAACAACACTGTCGCAGCAATAGGCAGTGCTGAAGGCGGAGCGTTATACCAATTAATTGCAATGGAACAAGGTTTGGCAAACCAAAAAATCAACCAGAGTCGTTTTATCGTTGTCGCTCGAAAAGCTTCTGCGGTGCCTTCTCAGCTGCCAGCAAAAACCACCTTGATCATGGCAACAGGACAGAAACCTGGAGCATTAGTGGAAGCACTACTGGTACTTAAAGCTCATAATTTGAATATGAGTAAGTTAGAATCTCGTCCGATACCAGGGACACCATGGGAGGAGATGTTTTACCTCGATATTGATGGCAACTTAGCGACTACCGAAGTACAACAAGCAATTAAAGAGTTAGAGCGCCTTACACGTTTTATCAAAGTATTAGGTTGTTATCCTTGTGAAACTGTTAAACCGACACAATTATCGCAAGCTCAGTTATTGATTGAACCCGGTAGCTCTAAACAAGAGCCAATCAAGACGGTACCCCATAGCCAAGCTAAGCATTCACGCGACTATAAATCACAAGATACTCAATTGTTTTGCCAGCACTTACAAATAGGTGCAGGACAATTTAGCGCATTACAACAAATTAACTTACCGATAGATAATACCGAACTGGCTACGCAAGCAAAGCACATCAAAGAATCAGGCTTTCAAGCTATTGTGCTCAATGATTTAAAACAACAACTCAATGAACAACAATTAAAGCAGCATGCACAGGTCATTGAACAAGCCGGTTTATTATGTGTAATGCAAATAGACCAAGAACAAGAATTTATCATTGCGAGCCAATTAGCAGATATGCTGATATTAAGTGGTAAACAAATGTATAACCCAGACATGTTAACCTTAATTGGTTCCGTCAATTTACCGGTAATATTAGAAAGAAATACCATGGCTAGTATTGATGATTGGCTACAAGCTGCCGATACAGTCCTTAGCCACGGAAATCAACAGCTCGGGCTATGCGAATCAGGTGTACGCAGTTTCACGCACCCAGAGCAGTTAAGCCTCGATTTGGCTGGATTGGTTGAGGTGAAATCTCGCAGCCATTTACCCGTCATCGTTAACACCAGCTTCAGCATTAATGCTGCACTTCTAAATACTCATGCAAATGCCGTTAAGCAACTTAATGCTGATGGAATTATATTGTTACATCAGGATGGAGTATCGCAAGCTGAAATTATTCATGGTTTATACCAAGCAAAGTAACGATTAAATAACCAAGAATGACACACATAAAAATGCCGAGAAAATTCTCGGCATTTTTATGACTCGCAATTGTAAAAGGTAATTAGTTACTCAAGTTTACTCAATAATTATACTGCTAGGCCATCATTTAAACTTATCCAGCCTTTAAAAATACGATAACTGAACCAGCTAACACCCAGTAAATACATAGGTAAACTCAGCCATAATGGGCTAAGCCAATATCCTGCAATAAAAAATGGGCAGAGGCCAATAATACTCATGCGTTGCCAACGTAGATGGCTACCCAATACAGAATCTGGATTGACGTTCTTTTGGATTAAATTAAGCCAAAAACTCAATAATACTGGCACAAAAAATAATGGAAAAGCGCTCATTAAACCGTAAAGAAAATGCCCTAAGGAATTATCTTCAACCTGTTGAACAGGTAGCATATTCGATGGCATCATCGACATGGGGTAACCTCCAAAGGTAACTAAGTTTATTGAGCTAACACTGCGTTATTTGGCGACGGTGTTAATTAAACATAAGCTTTGTGTCACTATTTGGCAATATTTAGTTCAATTAATAATGCTTCACTTAACGCTATCCAGCTTTCATATCATTAACAGATTGCAACATGGCGCGGCTTTCATGTTGGAACTGCGGCGCAAAATCACCAAACCATTTAGCGACACGCTGGAACTGCTCCACAAAGGCTTGCCTATTACCCGTTTGCAACATTGTTAATGCATCACGATAATTATCAAGATAATCACTAATAGCGTGTTGACTACCTGGTTGAGCAAAAATTATATCGGCATAAAGCTCCGGATCTTGAGCAAATAAACGACCGACCATGGCTAACTCTAAACGATAAATCGGTGAGCTAAACTGTAATAAGTTACCAATATCAGCTTCTTCTTTGCACAAGTTGACACCATACACGAATGTTGAAAAGTGACGCATAGCCTGCACTAGCTGCATCGCTTTATCATGACGCTCTGCTTCAGCTTCAACTATACGTGCCCCCCAAATTTCAATTTGTTGTAGTAACCATTGATACGCTTCTTGATGACGACCATGACACACTACCACCACCTGTTTAGCAAGACTGCCAACATCAGGGCCAAACATAGGATGCAGACCTACTACAGGGCCTTTGTGTGCCGCTAACATTGCCGTTAAAGGTGCTTCTTTAATCGAGGTGAGATCAGCTAAAATACAATTTTCAGGTAGCTGCGTTAACTTGTCGCGGATCACTTCGCACGTCACATTTATGGGTACGGTAACAATCACTAATCCTGCACCATCAAAAATGGCGGCGGCATCTTGCCAATCATTTTTATCTATACTTTTAACTTCATAACCAGAAAGAACCAACATTTGGCTAAATAACTGTCCCAGTTTGCCCTGACCACCCACAACGACCACATGGCCAAGATCTTGCTTAATCTGCTTAAACCCAACATCTTTTTCATTTAGATAAGATTCGCGCATAAGTCGACGTAAAATATCTTCAATTAACTGTGGTGAGACATTCATTTTTTGTGCTTCGTCTCGACGTTTAGCTAACATCGATGCTTCACGCTGTGGGGCATAAATAGGTACACCAGCCGCATGTTTTACGGCACCAACTTGCGCCACTAAATCGAGACGTTTACGTAATAAATGCAGTAATTGTTGATCAACGCCATCAATTAAATCACGAAGATGCTCTAAGCCTGCTGTGGTTTTTTCATTCATCTGTTTATCCATTAACCGTTAACAACCTGCAGCGTCTCAAAACGTGTTGGTAATACTGCAGACAACTGGTTAGCGCCTTGTCTTAAAATGGTTTCGGTAGTTTCCCAATCAATGCATGCGTCAGTGACAGAAACACCATACTTTAGCTCTGCTAACGGTTTATCTGAACTCTGATTACCTTCATTGAGGTTACTTTCAAGCATAACACCGATGATAGATTTATTGCCTGCTTCAATTTGGTTAAATACATCTTCGCAAACGTTTTTTTGACGTTGATGATCTTTTGATGAATTACCGTGACTGCAGTCAACGACTAAACGAGCACTGAGTTTGGCTTTATGAATTTGTGCTTCACTCTGAGCAACACTGTCAGCATCATAGTTAGGTGCTAAACCGCCACGCAAAATAATGTGCCCATCTGGGTTACCGGCTGTTTGCAACAGTGAAACTTGACCTTCTTGGTTAATGCCCATGAAGCGGTGGCTGCTGGCAGCTGATTTTAATGCATTAATAGCCACTTCCAACTTACCATCTGTGCCATTTTTAAAACCAACAGGCATCGACAAACCTGAAGCCATTTCTCGATGAGTTTGCGACTCAGTGGTTCTTGCGCCAATTGCAGACCAAGTAACTAGCTCGGACAAATATTGTGGACTGATCGGATCCAGCGCTTCTGTCGCGATAGGCAATTCAAGTTCAGCAAGCCAAATCATGAGTTCTCGAGCCATTCGGAGTCCTTTCTCGACATCAAATGACTCATCCATATCAGGGTCATTAATCAACCCTTTCCAGCCGACCGTTGTGCGAGGCTTTTCGAAATACACGCGCATTAAGATGTAGAAGTCATCACTGAGTTCATCATGTAACTTTTTCAGTTTTAATGCATACTCTTTTGCCGCTGCAATATCATGAATAGAACATGGCCCCGTCACCACAAGCACCCGATTATCACGTTTGTGGACAATATCTGAGACTTGCTTGCGAGCATTTAGAATATATTGATAAGCATGAGTTGATAATGGAAGTTCTTGCTTTAACTCTGCTGGAGTCACTAGCACTTGTTCTGAACTGATGTGCACATTATTAATGGTATCTTGTTGCATACTTATCACTCTCTTTTGACGACAGACCAAAGGTCACTAATAGATTTATTTTTTAGGTATTGGATAGTACAACCTGTATTTTTGTAACGCTACACCATTACACCTTAAAAGCAACTATGCCTGCGCAAAGGTCCTAGAGCAAGGCTTATTTACACAAAGTGTAAAAAATCATATAACCGATGATATATCGTACAAAAAACAACCCCAGTCATACATCTTGTACGCTATCCATTCGCTGTTACCGCTCTATTCGTTGTTACCGCTCTATTCGCTATTACCGCTCTATTCGCTGTTATCGCTCTATTCGTTGTTATCCCTTTATTATTTTTAAAAGCCGCACAAACAAAAACCCGCCTTTCGGCGGGTTGTTGTGCGAACACTGCATCTTTATTCTGTATCGGTAACTATTACTTAGTTGCCAATTTTTCACGGATACGTGCAGACTTACCTGAACGCTCACGTAAATAGTACAGTTTAGCACGACGTACACGACCGCGACGCTTAACTTCGATGCTAGCAATTAGCGGGCTGTGCGTCTGGAAAGCACGCTCAACACCTTCGCCATTAGAGATTTTACGTACTGTGAATGCTGAATGCAGACCACGGTTACGCTTAGCAATTACCAAACCTTCAAAAGCCTGAAGACGTTCTTTTTCGCCTTCTTTAACACGTACTTGAACTACTACTGTATCACCAGCACCAAAATCAGGCACATCTGTTTTCATTTGCTCATCGTTGAGCATTTTAATGATGTTGTTCATAATTACTCCATCCTAGTAATAACTGAGCGTTGACTATGCGGACTTGTCCGTTTCATTCACGAACTGCGCTAATAAAGTCGTTTGTTCGTCAGTCAGAGCTAGATTTTCAAATAATTCTGGTCGTCTCAAAAAAGTTCTTCCGATACTTTGTTGTAAACGCCAGAGTCTAATTTTTTCGTGGTCACCGCTTAGCAGCACTGCGGGTACGTCAAGACCATCCAATTGTTCAGGGCGTGTATAATGAGGACAATCCAGTAAACCATCAGAGAAAGAATCTTGCTCTGCTGACGCTTGCTTGCCTAGTACACCAGGTACTAAACGAGCCACTGAATCGATTAAAGTCATTGCCGGTAACTCACCACCCGAAAGTACGTAATCACCGATAGACCATTCTTCATCAACTTCTGTTTGAATTATGCGCTCATCAACACCTTCGTATCGACCACACACTAAAATCAAACACTCTGATTTAGCTAACTCAGTAACGCCATGCTGATCCAGCTTGCGTCCCTGAGGAGATAGATAAATCACTTTTGCCCTATCACCTGCAGCTGCTTTAGCTGCATGGATAGCATCACGCAGAGGTTGCACCATCATTAACATACCGGGCCCACCACCATAAGGTCGGTCGTCCACAGTATTATGTCTATCATGGGTGAAATCTCGAGGATTCCACGTTTGCACCTCTAGCAGGCCGTTTTTCACGGCTCGACCCGTAACCCCAAAGTCTGTAACAGCACGAAACATCTCTGGAAACAGGGTGATTACCCCTAACCACATATGCTGTACCTCGACTTAGAAGTCAGGATCCCAATCCACTAAAATCTGTTTCCCTTGCAAGTCCACCTGTTTGATGAACTGCTCAGGGACAAAGGGGATCATACGTTCCGCTTTGCCGAAGGCATCTTTGGCATTAGCTTTAATCAGCAGCACGTCGTTTGATCCTGTTTCCACGATCTGATCAACAATACCCATGTTATAGCCGTTTATATTGGTCACTTCGCAGCCGATAAGATCACGATGATAGAATTCACTATCATCCAAATCTTTCATTTGCTCAGGCATGATCGCAATTTCACAATTTGTGAGCATTTGCGCATGTTCTCTGGTAGCGACACCTTCTAGTTCAGCCACTACAGCTTTACCTTGAAAACGCCACTGAGCGACCTTAACTTCACGCCAAACGCCTTGTTCTTTTATAAGCCAAGGCGAATAATCGAAAATACCTTCAACAGAATCGGTATAGGAAGTGATTTTTAGCCAACCTTTAATACCATGACTGGAACCTAACTTACCCAGTACAACTAGCTCTTGGTTACTACTCATCTATCTATACCTTATACGCAATTAAGCAACAGCTTTACGCGCGTCTTTAATCAGTTTTGCAACACGCTCAGATGTTGCAGCGCCAGTAGCAACCCAGTGCTCAACACGATCAAGATCTAAACGTAAAGTTTCTTCTTGGCCACGAGCCAATGGATTGAAAAAACCTACACGTTCGATGAAACGACCGTCACGAGCATTGCGGCTATCAGCAACAACGATATTGTAAAATGGACGCTTTTTTGCGCCGCCACGAGCTAAACGAATGGTAACCATGCGTTTTATTCCTCTAATGATTTGCTAGAAGCAAAAATAAAAACTGGAACTCCGTGTTCGCGAAGAGTCCCAGAAAGAAAGCCGGAAGATTTTACCTGACTTTTGAACTATTGCAACCAAATCTGATGATTTTTAGCTCACCCATTTTGTTGCAATAAAGTCAAAAATATAACCTAACCAACTGATTGAATTTAAAAATTACTAGTTTTGCTCTTGAAAGATGCTGTTATTATCTACCAGGAAACTTCATTCCTGGTGGTAACATTCCGCCCATTCCGCGCATCATCTTCTTCATTCCACCCTTGCCAGACATCTTTTTCATCATTTTCTGCATTTGGGTAAATTGCTTCAATAAGCGGTTTACATCTTGAATTTGGGTACCAGAACCGCCAGCGATTCTACGTTTACGAGATCCTTTAATCAAATCTGGATTCTTACGTTCTTTAGACGTCATTGAATTAATAATGGCTTCCATTTGTCCGGTCATTTTACCGTCTTGAACCTGAGCCAATGCTTCTGGTGGTAATTGTCCCACACCAGGAAGCTTCTCAAGCATGTTCATCATTCCGCCCATGTTTTTCATTTGCTGTAATTGCTCACGAAAATCTTCTAGGTCGAAACTGCCGCCAGATTTAACTTTTGAAGCCAGCTTCATCGCTTTGTCTTTATCGACGCCACGTTCAACTTCTTCAATTAAAGACAACACATCACCCATTCCGAGAATGCGCGAAGCAATACGGTCTGGATGGAAAGGTTCTAGAGCATCGGTTTTCTCACCAACACCTAAAAATTTAATCGGTTTACCTGTGATACTGCGAATCGATAACGCAGCACCACCGCGAGCATCACCATCAACTTTGGTTAAGATAACACCCGTCAAAGGTAAAGCTTCATTGAATGCTTTAGCCGTATTGGCGGCGTCTTGCCCCGTCATCGCATCAACAACGAATAACGTTTCTACCGGATTGACAGTTGCATGCAGCTGTTTGATTTCATCCATCATGGCTTCATCAACGTGCAGGCGACCTGCTGTATCGACAATCACCACATCAATGAATTTTAATTTTGCATAGCTTATTGCTGCTTTAGCAATATCAACAGGCTTTTGGCTCACGTCAGACGGAAAGAATTCAACCTCGACTTCTGTTGCCAATGTCTCAAGTTGCTTAATCGCTGCTGGACGGTATACGTCAGCACTAACAACAAGGACTGATTTTTTATGACGAGTGCGTAAAAACTTACCTAATTTGGCTACCGAGGTTGTTTTACCCGCGCCTTGAAGACCCGCCATCATGATCACGGCTGGAGGTATTGCCGCTAGGTCGAGGGCTTCATTCGCCTCACCCATGGCTTTTTCAAGCTCATTTTGGACAATTTTAATAAACGCTTGCCCTGGGCTTAAGCTTTTTGACACCTCTTGACCCACAGCGCGTTCTTTTACGCTGTTAACAAAGTCTCTAACAACAGGTAAAGCTACATCCGCCTCAAGCAGCGCCATACGCACTTCACGCAGGGTTTCTTTAATGTTGTCTTCTGTTAAGCGACCACGGCCACTAATGTTTTTTAGTGTGCGTGAAAGTCTGTCAGATAAATTTTCAAACATTGAGCGGCTCTTTTAAGCATATCGATAATTGTGCCCATTATACCCAAGCCACTCTAAATTACGATACTTGCAACACGAAGAACTTAAACACTGGCTCATTTTGAGTAAATAAACTGTAGCTAAAGGCAGGAAACTGTTAAATTTTGGGTCTTAGGTCACTGCCATATTAGGCCCTGATCATGTTAATCTAATAAAATAATGAAAATGTGATGCTTTGATAGTATTGTTCAACACTCACAGCGCAGTTTTTCAGCATTAATTACTATGATAGGTTGAGTCTCAATGGTTATTTTTTCAGCGGCAGCCATGCTGTTTTATTGTTTAGCTTTGGTTTTAGTAACAAGCCGACTTTTTCATGTTGAAGGGCCTAACCGTAAGGCCGTTATGGTGGCTTCTGGTATTGCCGTCATCATGCACGGTTTTGCGCTTTCGAATGCAGTGTTTACCGTAGATGGACAAAACTTTAGTTTAACCAACGTGATTTCATTGGTTAACTGGATTATTGCATTAACGTTCACTATCACAATGCCTCGACTTAAAGTCATCATTGTTGTTCCCGTTGTGTATGCCTGCTCAATTTTATCAGTAGCACTTCTATGGTTAGTGCCACCGCAGTTTATTACTCACTTTGAAATACACCCTGAGCTCCTAGCGCATGTAGTATTATCACTTATGGCGTATAGCGCCTTGATGATAGCGGCTATGTATGCCATTCAGCTGTTGTTTATCCAGAATAAACTGAAGAAAAAACAGATGATGATGAGCCCTGCTATGCCACCATTAATGACGGTTGAAAAGCAACTTTATCACCTCATCATAATTGGTTTTATCTTACTTAGTTTATCGCTGGTAACAGGATTTGTATTTTTAGATGATATGTTTGGCGACGGTAAAGGCCATAAAGCAATATTGTCCATAATCGCTTGGGTGGTTTACGCCGTGATGTTGTGGCAGCAATATACAGTTGGCTGTAGAATCCGTACCGCAGTGATTTATAGCTTATCGGGTGCAGGCTTACTATCGCTAGCTTATTTTGGCGCTAGAGTTGTTAAAGAATTGATATTAAACTGATTTTAATATTTTTACACTGAATAAACTTTTCTATTCTGTTGAAAAATAACCAAGATTACTTGACACTAACGGCCAATAATAAATAATGGCCGTTAAATTTATGACAATTTGGCCAATAGGCCAATTTCACACCACTTCATGGGGCCCCTTTTTTGGACGCTATATCTACCAGCGCACTCCTTATTTTCCTTTTGGTTTTAATCGTGATTTCTGCTTATTTTTCTGGTTCAGAAACCGCAATGATGAGCCTCAACCGATACCGCTTACGACATCTTGCGTCCAATGACCACAAAGGTGCCCAGCGTGCCTTAAAGTTATTAGATCGCCCAGATCGACTCATTGGTTTGATTCTCATCGGCAATAACCTGGTTAACATTCTTGCCTCAGCAATTGCGACTATTATCGGTATGCGCTTATTTGGTGATATGGGTGTTGCTATTGCTACCGGTGTTCTGACTATTGTGGTGTTAGTGTTTGCAGAAGTCACACCAAAAACGTTTGCGGCTTTGCACCCTGAACGTATTGCATTCCCGTCGAGTATTTTATTAGGTTGGTTATTAATCTTGCTGTCGCCATTAGTGAAAGTAATCAACTTAATTACCTCCATGTTTTTACGTTTGATGGGTATTAAAACAGTTAAAACAAGTGATGCGTTAAGCCAAGAAGAACTGCGTACCGTTGTGCATGAAGCTGGAGCACTGATCCCACAGCGTCACCAAGAAATGTTATTGTCGATTTTAGATTTAGAAAAAGTCACCGTCGAAGACATTATGATTTCGCGTTCAGATATTTATGCGATCAACGTCAATGACGACTTTAAATTGATAAATAAGCAAGTAATTCAAAGTCCGCATACTCGAGTATTAGTCTATCGCGATAACATCGATGATGCAGTCGGGTTTATTCACTTGCGCGATGCATTACGCTTACAATCTAAAGAGCAATTCAGCAAGTCGTCATTATTACGGGCTGTGAAGGAGTTATACTTTATTCCTGAAGGCACACCACTAAACGTTCAATTGACTAATTTCCAGCAAAATAAAGAACGTATAGGCTTGGTTGTTGATGAGTATGGTGATATTCAGGGGTTAGTCACACTCGAAGATATTCTAGAAGAGATTGTCGGTGACTTCACTACCTCGATGCTGACCACAGCAAGTGAAGACATTAATATCCAACAAGATGGTAGTTTCTTAATTGATGCCACGATTAACATTCGTGACCTTAATAAAGAAATGAAATGGAATCTTCCGATTGATGGCCCTAAAACCTTAAATGGCCTTATCATTGAATTTCTGGAAGATATTCCTGCAGCAAACACCAGCTTACGCATTGTTGATTATCAAATAGAAGTTATCGATGTTGCGGATAATATGATTAAAACAGTCAGAGTTTTACCCAGTAATTTAACGTTAATTGATGATAACGAATAGATTTTTACACTTAAAAAAGGCGCTGCAAGCGCCTTTTTTATTGCCATGAATTCGTCATTCATTACAACGCACGACGTTTAGCCTCTAAAGCACGGCGTTTATCACGTGCGATTGGGGTAATTTCAGCGGCTAAGTCTTTCTCCAAACCCAATATAAAATACAACTCTGCCATCAAAAAGAATGGCCCAATCAGAAGCTGATTGAGATCATCCATAAAAGCAGGTTTAGCCTTTTCATATTTATGGCCAATAAACTGAATAACCCAGCCAATAACAAAAATACTAATGGCAATGATAAAGGGATGTGAAGTATGAACTACAAGCTCAGTGGTATATAACACCGGCAGAATGAACAATACTAATCCAAGTGCCAGGCGCATATGAAGTGCCATATAGTAGCCCAATACCACAACAGCTAATATCATCGCAGCACTCACTTGATAATCCTGCCATGCAAAGCGAAGTGTCCCCAGCATCAAAAAAGCCGACCAGATAATCATTGGAACACCGACAAAATGCGTCTTTATGTTTTGTGGGTTTAAATGCACACTTTTATAAGTTGAAAGTTGTTCTACTGCCGATTTCATTTTTGATTCTCTCTAGTTAACCTCAGATCAAAGGAAGGAATGAGGTAGCTAAACTGGCATCATGACATTCGATCTAATTTATATTTAACGGATCATTTTTGCTTACTATCCGTATTGATTTACCAATAATAATCTAGTGTGATGTCATCGTATTAGTGTAGAAAAAGACTGTTTGATGTCAGTTATCATCTCGTTCTGAGATGAGTTGTTGTTATCTTGTTAATCTACCCCACTTGCGGCAACTTTAAAAGCTCACAAAAAAAGGCGCTAATGCGCCTTTAGTACATAGCTTAATATGATTCACATTAACTTTCTAACACCACAGTGGCTACAGCATAATGTTTTTCATCTGCAATACTGATAAAACCTTGCTTGCCCGCTAATTGTTCCAGCCGTGCTAGCGCGCCATCGGTAAAACGTACCTGGGGTGCGCCATTATCATCATTGTCGATATGGATATGTTGAAACGACACACCTCGGCCAATTCCTGTGCCTAAGGCTTTTGCTGCTGCTTCTTTGGCGGCAAAACGTTTAGCTAAAAATCGCTCAGGCTGTTTTGATTGAAAGTAAGTAGCAAGCTCAGGTTCAGTCAGCACTCGCCTAGCTAATCTGTCTCCTAGGCGCTCTCGCTGCTCACTGATGCGGGCAATCTCAACAATGTCTGTTCCAATCCCTACAATCGCCATTATTCGCCTCTGCGGCCTTCAAGCATCAACTTCTTCATGTCTCGTACTGCAGTGTCTAAACCATCAATAGCGGCTCGAGCAATTACAGCATGACCAATATTAAGCTCATAAAGCTCAGGAATAGCCGCGATAGCCTTAACATTGTGATAATGCAATCCGTGGCCAGCATTAACCACTAAACCTTTACTGTGTGCATATTGTGCCATTTCAGTAATACGAGCTAATTCATCTGCCTGTTCAGCATCGGTGATGGCATCAGCATAACAACCCGTGTGGATCTCAATATATGGTGCGCCAGATAACACTGCGGCATCAATTTGAGTTTTATCAGCATCAATAAACAATGACACTTTAATACCTTCTGCAACCAAACGAGTGACGGCTGAGCGGATTTTTTCTAACTGACCTGCGACATCAAGACCGCCTTCCGTAGTTAGCTCTTCACGCTTCTCTGGGACTAGACACGCATACGCTGGTTTTATATCACAGGCGATAGCGATCATTTCTTCTGTTACAGCAAACTCGAAGTTCATTCTGGTCTTCAATGTTTTTGCCAATAAATACACATCACGATCTTGAATATGGCGACGGTCTTCCCGTAAATGTATCGTGATACCATCGGCACCAGCATGCTCTGCTACAGCGGCGGCGTGCACGGGATCAGGATAATGAGTACCGCGAGCCTGACGCAATGTCGCGATATGATCGATGTTAATGCCTAATAGTATTCCGCTCACATCGAGCTCCTTAAAATAATAAATAACACAATGAGGCACACGATAACCAAAGTTATGCACTAATTTACAAGTGTTTGGCCCATGTGTTGGGTTTAAAAAATATTATATGCTAATCCGCTTTGTTACTGAATAACTGCCTACTTAATAACGGCTTATTACCTAACAATGGTGTGAGTAAATAACGCATTAACCCTTTGGCTTGATTAAACTGTTCAGGTTGCAGGTTTTGTGATGCCAATGCTAGCAACATTGCTCCAGATAAGCAGCCTTTGCCATGAGAAAAAGGGCTTTCTTGAGTTGTTGCTACAGGGATAAAACCACTCTCGGCAATAAACCGATAGTGGCAACGGTTATCTAACGAGTCACCTTGGGTGTCATAAGCAAGAGACGGCAATGCACCTAACTCGAGTAACAATGCCATTTCAAAATAACGCAGGTGGCTTGAACAAAACTGTTTCGCTAACGCCAGTAGCGCACGATGATAATCGAGAAAGAGACCTTCAGCTTGGTGATCGACTGATAATAGGCGAACCAATATTTCGTTTAAGTAAAAACCAGAATAAAGACTATTACCGCTCAACGGCATAGCAGGTGCAGCGGATTCTATTTGGGTAATATTTTTTAACCCTAAATTTCTGGCTTCGGACTTGGCACTAAATTGGATAATTAGCGGTTGAAAAGGTTGTAAGATACTTTTAATTGACCGCTTACCAGAACCGACTCGAGTAATGGCATCAACACGTCCAACACCCTCTACCAGCAAATTAACGATCACGCTCGATTCACGAAATTGTCGATGATGAAGCACATAGCCACGTTTCATAGTGGCCATGCCTATAAATACATAATCAGTAACGCTAAAGTCAATTTAGCTTTCGCCATAGCCTAAACTTCTCAATGCACGTTCATCATCAGCCCAACCGGATTTCACTTTCACCCACACTTCAAGAAATACTTTATTCTCAAATAAGGTTTCCATGTCTAGACGAGATTGCGTTGCAATAGTTCGAATTCGCTCACCTTTATTGCCAATTACCATACGTTTTTGGCCTTCACGTTCAACCAGAATTAACGCATTAATTTGATAAACGCCATTTTCCATCATTTTAAACTGTTCAATCTCAACCGTTGCGTCGTAAGGAAGTTCATCCCCAAGGAAGCGCATCAGTTTTTCACGGACAATTTCAGATGCCATAAAGCGTTGTGAGCGATCGGTCACGTAATCTTCAGGGAAATAAAATGAGGCTTCAGGTAATGATTCACGTGCCATATCCAAAATGCGCTGCACATTGGTGCCTTTACTGGCTGATATTGGCAAAATCTCATCAAAATCAAACTTTTTAGCCAATTCAGTTAAATAAGGGAACAATGATTCCTTATCTTTAATGTTATCAACTTTGTTAATGGCTAAAATGATTTTTCGATCATCATTACGATGTTGAATTTTTTGGAGCACCATCTCATCATCGGCAGTCCACGTCATACCATCAACAACAAAAATAACCATAGCAACATCAGCTAATGAACTGGCAGCTGCACGGTTCATCAAACGGTTTATCGCACGCTTTTCTTCAATGTGCAGACCTGGGGTATCAATAAATATAATCTGACTTGGGCCATCTGTATGAATACCCATGATACGGTGACGAGTTGTTTGCGGTTTTTTTGAGGTAATACTCACCTTTTGACCAAGTAACTTGTTCAAAAGTGTTGATTTACCCACGTTGGGACGACCGACAATAGCCACCATGCCACAATAAGTTACATCGTATTTGGCTGTGGCGGTTGGTGCTGCTTGGTTCATCCTTGCCAGCAGTTCATCTAAGCTAGGCTCTTGGTTATCACCTGCTGGCAAGTCTGTTTTTTTGGTCATTTATTCAGTAGCTCCAATACCTGAGCAGCGGCAAGCTGTTCAGCTTTTCTTCTTGAACTTGCCACACCGGTGACAACTTTATCTAATTCACTAATTTTACATTCTACGGTGAAGGTTTGATCATGGGCTTCACCTTCTACCGCAACAACTTGGTAATCAGGCAATGGCTTTTTAAAACCTTGCAGGTATTCTTGCAAAATTGTCTTCGGATCTTTTTGATTAATACCCGGTTTAATCTCAGCTAAACGCTCTTGATACCATGATAATAATAGCTTGCGGCACACTTCAATATCAGCATCAAGATAGACAGCACCAATAATAGCCTCTACAGCATCAGCTAAAATAGATTCGCGTCTAAAGCCACCACTTTTGAGTTCACCAGGGCCTAAATACAAATAATCACCTAGCTTGAACTCTTTAGCGATGATTGTCAGCGTGTCACCTTTGACTAAAGTGGCGCGCATACGGCTTAAATCACCTTCAGTCGCCTTTGGGAACTGATGATATAAGGCATCTGAAATGGCTATCGATAAAATCGAATCACCTAAAAACTCTAAACGCTCATTATGTTTATTTGCTGCGCTACGATGTGTTAAGGCCTGAATAAGTAATTCAATATTATTGAACTCATAACCTAAAGTACGGCACAAACGCGGCAAATTTTTAATGGGTTCCATCAATGTATTCCACCTACTCTATCAAAACGTACACCGGTCGGTATCCATGTTGGTAACATATCACTCGGCTTACGATCAAATTCAAAACTAATCCAAATTGCAACGGCTTTACCGACAAGATTCTCTTCCGGTACAAAACCCCAAAAACGACTGTCGGTACTGTTATCGCGATTATCACCCATGGCAAAGTACATACCTTTTGGCACGACAAACTCACCAGCAGGAAGACCTGCTTGAGGATAAAAATGCTGTCTAAAATCAGGGCGCGTTGGATTAATTAAAATATCGTGCTCAACATCGCCTAATTGCTCACTCAAACGAATTAATGGCACGTCATTTTGGCTAAACTCACCGCGATTAATCTCTACATGTTCAATAGTATGAGCAGCAGGACAGTCAGTTTCATTAGTACACGCTTCTTGGATCATCAGTTGTTTATTACGATAAAATATCTTGTCACCTGGTAAACCAACTACTCGCTTTATGTAGTCAATTTTTGGATTTTCAGGATATTTAAATACAAATACATCTCCGCGCTCAGGTTCACCGGTTTCAACCAGCTTGCTGCGCCATACAGGATCGCGTAATCCGTAACTGAATTTTTCAACTAATATGAAATCACCAACCAAGAGTGTCGGCATCATCGAACCTGATGGGATTTGAAATGGTTCGTAAATAAACGAGCGTAAAATCATCACAAAGGCGATAACCGGAAAAATTGAATGTGCAGTTTCAACTAACACAGGCTCACGGATGATTTTATCTATCGCATCTGCACTTAACTTGGCTGAGTTAGCTTGTGCTGCTAATAAGCTTTCGCGGCGTTTAGGCGCAAAAAATACCACATCAATTAACCAAATAAGCCCACTGACTAAGGTTACGAGCACTAAAATGAGCGAAAAATAGGCTGCCATTACTGATTTATCTCCTGCTGGGTGTGTTGGATCCATATAGCTTGAGCAAAAGCTCAGAATAACTCAATCCAGTATGGTGATTAACGAATAAACATTCACCCAGTTGAGTGTTACAAAATATATAGTAAAAGTAACGATAACGCCGCAATACGCGGCGTTTAGTGTCTGTTGATCTTTCAAGGTTGTTTTTGCTGCGAATTGTTGGTCATTTATACAAGGCAGAGGCTTTGTAGTGTAGTTATTCTACATAAAAAGCCGATAACGCAGTAAAAATGGCCAACAAACGCTGCCCGAAGGGTTCGGCTAAAAACGTTTTACTCTTTGTTGAGTGATTCTTTGTGAATCAAGTGGTGCTTAGATTACTAGGCAGCAATCCACTCGCCTCGATTAAAACGTTTTTATCTCGAACAAAATTTAACCAGCAAAGATCAACAGGCACTAGCACATTAAAACAATTAATTATAATTAATCGTTAAGTTTCAATACCGCTAAGAATGCCTCTTGTGGCACTTCAACGTTACCGACTTGCTTCATGCGTTTTTTACCTTCTTTCTGCTTGTTAAGTAGTTTCTTCTTACGTGAAACGTCACCACCATAACACTTAGCGGTTACATCTTTACGTAATGCTTTAATACTTGAACGAGCAATAATCTGACTACCAACAGCAGCCTGAATAGCAATATCAAACATTTGGCGAGGGATCAGTTCTTTCATCTTTTCAACCAATGCCAAACCACGATGACGAATATTACTGCGGTGAATAATCATCGCTAATGCATCAACTCTGTCGCCATTGATTAGAATGTCCAATCGCACCATATCTGCAGGATCAAAACGGATAAAGTTATACTCTAATGATGCATAACCCCGACTCGTTGACTTAAGACGGTCAAAGAAATCCATTACAACTTCAGCCATCGGCAAATGATAAGTCACGGCCACTTGGTTACCGTGATAAACCATATTGGTTTGCGAGCCACGCTTTTCAATACACAAGGTAATCACGTTACCTAAGTATTCTTTTGGCACTAATATATTGGCTTCAACAATCGGTTCACGAATTTCTTCGATATTATTTAGCGCTGGTAAGCCCGATGGGTTATCAACGTAAATCGTTTCACCATTGTTCATGATAACTTCGTACACCACTGTGGGTGCCGTCGTAATCAAATCCAAATTATATTCGCGCTCTAAACGCTCCTGAACAATCTCCATGTGGAGAAGGCCGAGATAACCAATACGGAAACCAAAACCTAACGCTGATGACGTTTCAGGTTCGAAGAACAGTGATGCATCATTCAAACTTAATTTATTTAACGCATCACGGAAGCTTTCATATTCATCGGTAGAAATCGGGAATACACCAGCATAAACCTGAGGCTTAACACGTTTAAAACCTGGTAGCGGTTTGTCTGCGCCATGTTTTGCATGAGTTAAGGTATCGCCTACTGGCGCACCGTGAATTTCTTTAATACCAGAAATAACATAACCCACTTCACCAGCACGAAGCTCTGTTTTATCTTTTTCTTTTGGTGTAAAAATACCAACGCGATCCGCGTTATAGTTCTGTCCAGTGGACATCACTTTAAATTTTTCACCTTTTTTAAGAATACCATTCTTAATACGTACTAAAGACACAACACCAAGGTATGCATCAAACCACGAGTCAATAATCAACGCTTGTAAAGGCGCAGATTCATCACCCACTGGAGGAGGAATTTTCGCAATAATTTCCTCTAGTACTAAATCAACACCAACACCTGTCTTTGCTGAACAACGCACAGCATCCATGGCGTCAATGCCAACAATGTCTTCAATCTCTGCTGCAACACGGTCCGGTTCAGCCTGAGGTAGGTCAATTTTATTTAATACAGGAACTACGTCTAAATTCATTTCCAGTGCGGTATAGCAGTTTGCTAATGTCTGAGCTTCTACGCCTTGACCTGCATCAACTACTAATAGTGCACCTTCACATGCAGCCAAAGAACGTGATACTTCATAAGAGAAGTCAACGTGGCCGGGTGTATCAATGAAGTTGAGTAGATAAGTGTTACCATCTTTGGCATGGTAATCTAAGGTGACACTTTGGGCTTTAATCGTAATGCCACGCTCACGTTCTAGATCCATTGAATCTAAAACCTGTGCAGCCATTTCACGGTCAGTTAAGCCGCCACATACCTGAATCAGGCGATCGGATAAAGTTGATTTACCATGGTCGATATGGGCAATAATCGAGAAGTTTCTAATGTGTTTCATTATGCTGCAATGACTACTACTAAAATGATGAAAATTAAGGTGGCAAATTGTACCTGATTGGGGGGGTAATACCAATCAGATTAAACAATAGTATCCATTTTGGAGCGATTATTGACCATTACAGGAGGTTTTCGAGTGCATGAACACACATTTTGAGGTTCAAAGAGATGGTTCAACATGTTACACGGCATCATAATCCATCAGTATAAATGTGGAAAATACTCACTAATGACTCGCACTGATAATACCCACTTCTTGGCCTAAATAGGTAATGATAACGGGTGTGGCGTGAGCCTCAAGTTCAGTGGCAAAGTGTTTACCAATAAACCAAGCAACCAATGCGCCTAATGCACCAAAAGCCATAGCAAAACCATTCGTACTTAATCCTATTCCAGCGGCCAGCATATGCCCTATCATTGCAGATAAAAATAACCCTATTAACGGCAATAAATACACTAATGCCGCTGCTTTAATGATAACGCTTTCAGGTAAGCCGATTTTAAGCAAATCACCGCTATGGCAAGGTTTTTCACTCGGTAATGAAAACCGTTGTGTATGAACCGAAAAAGCTTTAGCTATCGTCGACGTGCCACAATTCTCACTGCTGGCACAATGGTTACATGCACTTTTTAATTCTACCTCAACGGTTACCCAGCCCTGTTGATAATCAACCACGCGGGCAATTTCTTCCATCATAGTGGATGTAGATGACTCGGACATGTGGCTCTTCATTTAATCAGCTCAAACCATAAAATTAGGAGGTAATTTTAGCACAATGCAACTCATTGGCTAAGCAAGTTTACCGCTAAGCTATATCATTTCTAATTTGCCACTAGAAACACGAAAGCCGTGACACAAAATATTGTTGTCACGGCTTTCGTGTTAATGAACACTGTTTATTTTAACACTAAACTATTGGCTATCTTGTCTAATGTTTCAGAAGGAACCTTACCAATAGCAACAACTTCAAGCGTACCTACCTTAACGACTACCATGGATAAACCATTACGAATAAGCAGTTCATTGGGCATTGGATTTTCTCCAGCTCGCGCGACATAAACAGAAATATTGGCTAATCCATCCGTTAACGCCACATATTCAACGGGCTCGTGAATGCCGATCAAACGGTGATGATCGCGAACAACCACATCAAATCCTTCTGGTAACCAAGTAAATTGCCAGTTTTTACCATCGGTGCGTTCCGCTTGGTTCATCACTGCAGGCCATTCTTGCTTTGCAGCTTCAATTAAAATGTTCGCAGGTTCGGTTAATTCAATCAGCTCAATTACCATGGTTTGTTCAAGTAATTGTTTTTCTTTATTGAGGGAGTCAAAACGTAATGGCAAATAAGTGTCCATATCAATCCACACTTGAGCGTCATAACGATTGTCATCATTGGCGAGTAAACGGATCATTTGACCTGGGCGTCCAGCAATACGTCCCCGACCGCCAATAACAAACTGATAGCCTTTTTCAAGCTGACTTAAATCTCCCGCTAAAGCTGCTGGCCAAATTCCCTGAATACGAGGAGCGACAACACTGTAAGCCGGTTGGTCATGTTCTATGAACGTAACTGTATTACCCACTCGCACTGCATTTTTAGGAGGGCCATTAAGGTATTCAAGTAATGCGACTTCTTTATTATCGACAATGCCATGAATGTAAACAAGCGGACGGATATGGTCGGCTTGTAGCTGAATAATAGAGGTTTTATATTGCTTATCGTGCATTGCTTGGCTCATATTCTTAAGCCAAGCTTTAGCAGATAAATCATCTTCAGCGTGTGTTGGAAAGGTTAACACTAACAGTGCTAGCAGGATAAGGCGCAAGCTAACTCCTAACATGGTAAGACAAGATTCTGCCGACGGATTATGGGTTTACCGCTGCATCTTGCACGCTATTATCATCAACAGCAACACCTGGATTTAAGCGTTGTTGTAACATGTGATCTTGGATATAAGCATTAATACGGCGACGCTGTTCTATAACTTGCTCATTAGAATAGCTTTGTTGATTTTGTACTGCACCAGTCTGATAGCTTACCGGAGACACACTGCCCACTAATGGACGAGTCATTAATACCGGTAACGGTGACTCAGCATCATTGGTTTGGTTGTAGTTTTGTACCCCAACAATAGCCACCATAGCAACTGTTGCAGCAATAGCATATTGGCCAAACTGTTTGAAAAATGGCACCACGTTTGAACCCACTGCAACTTGCTGTGGAGTGCTAACTTTCTCAGCTAACTCACTTTGTTTGGCTTGAGGCATAATAATTGTCGGTTCAAGCTCAATTGCTGCAGTGATGCTAGCGAAAAGGTCTAAGTCAATGGCTGCCGGCAGCTCGCCGCGCATTGCATCGCCTATCATGTGATAGCGTTGCCACTCATCATGTGAATCAACGTCGGCAGAAAGCTGCGCCAATGTTTTATCATCGGCTTCACCATCAACTGCTGCAGATACCCACTCTTGACTTGATTTAAGCATTATTCACCTATCTAAGGTTAAGACTGTTACTTTTCCAGCAAAGGCTGGAGCTGTTTGTCGATTGCTTCTCGAGCACGAAAGATACGCGATCTTACGGTGCCAACAGGGCAATCCATTATATTAGCAATATCTTCATAACTCATACCTTCTAGCTCTCTGAGTGATATTGCCATTTTTAACTCTTCAGGCAGAGTATCGAGCGTATCGAAGATCACTTTACTCATTTGATCTTTCATTAATAACCGCTCTGGTGATGCAAACTCTTTTAACGCATCACTGCCTTCATAATATTCTGCATCTTCTATATCGACATCGTTTGCAGGTGCTCTGCGCCCTTGCGACGTAAGATGGTTTTTTGCGGTGTTTACCGCAATACGATACAACCAAGTATAAAATGCACTTTCACCACGAAAATTTGCTAATGCTCTATACGCTTTAATAAAGGCTTCTTGTGTCACATCCGCAACATCCGCTTGATTGCGAACATATCTGGAAATCAAACTCATCACTTTATTTTGATACTTCAGCACTAACAGGTTAAATGCATTTTTATCGCCTTGCTGTACTCGTTCAACTAATTGTTGATCACTATATTGTCCACTCATCCGAGCCGACTACTCCTAAATCTGTAATGCTGATTTCTCAGTCGCTCGAATCCTGTTCATATAAGTAGACCTACTGATATGAAGAAAGTTCGATATTGAATTAAAAAAAATTAATTTATTTTACATATAAACAAAATATCTAAGCAAAATCACAATAAAATACGCTGTAAAAGTACCCTGTCTCGGTTATTTGATTTACTATGATCAAACCACAAAGCCACACCATGATACCTGATGAAACAAGCAGTTGAACACCAATCTGACATTTTGGTCATCGGCAGCGGTGCTGCAGGACTAACTTTAGCACTACATCTTGCTGAAAAATCAAAAGTAATTCTTCTTTCTAAAGGCCCATTATCAGAAGGGTCAACATTATATGCTCAAGGTGGAATCGCCTCTGTTTTTGATGAAGGCGACACAATTGAGTCCCACGTCAACGATACCTTAATCGCTGGCGCCGGATTATGCGATAAATCAGTTGTGACATACACCGCAGAAAATGCAAAAAGCGCAATGCAATGGTTAATTAATTGTGGTGTGGCATTTGATAAAGAAGAAACCTTAGCTGGAGTCGATAATAGTACAGCCCCCTATCACTTAACTCGTGAAGGTGGGCATAGCCATCGTCGTATTCTGCATTCTGCCGATGCAACTGGTAAAGCGGTGCAAACCACTTTGCAAGAACGTGCAATCGCTCACCCAAACATACAAGTACTTGAACGTTACAATGCGATTGATTTAATCACCACTCGTAAATTGCATCGACCGGGTAACCGTGTACTTGGTGCTTATGTGTGGAATCGCGATGAGGAACATGTAGAAACCGTAAGAGCCAAGTTTGTTGCACTAGCAACAGGTGGTAGCTCAAAAGTTTACCAATACACCTCTAATCCTGATATAGCCAGTGGCGATGGTATTGCAATGGCATGGCGTGCAGGTTGTCGTATTGCCAATATGGAATTTAATCAATTCCATCCAACGTGTTTATTTCACCCTAATGCCAGAAACTTCCTATTAACTGAAGCATTACGCGGTGAAGGTGCTTATTTACGTCGTCCAGATGGCAGCCGTTTTATGCCCGACTTCGACGAAAGAGCAGAACTCGCTCCTCGCGATATTGTTGCTCGCGCAATTGATTATGAGATGAAACGTTTGGGTGCCGATTGTGTCTATTTAGACATCAGCCATAAACCTGCTGATTTTATCATTAAACACTTTCCAACCATTTATCAGCGTTGTCTTGAGTTGGGCATTGATATCACCAAAGACCCAATTCCAGCGGTTCCAGCTGCGCACTACACATGTGGTGGTGTGATGACGGACCTTCATGGTCAAACCGATATTAATGGCTTATATGCTATTGGTGAAGTGGCTTACACAGGCTTACATGGCGCTAATAGACTCGCGAGCAATTCACTACTCGAGTGTTTAGTATTTGCCCGTGCTGCTTCACAAGATATCGAAGGTCTGTTGCATAAAATTCCGATGCCTTGCCCGATACCAGTATGGGATGAGAGTAAAGTCACTAACTCTGATGAAGAAGTCGTCATAGCCCATAATTGGCACGAACTACGACTCTTTATGTGGGATTATGTGGGCATTGTCAGAACAGATAAACGATTAGAGCGAGCACTTCGAAGATGCTTAATGCTTCAACAAGAGATTGAAGAATATTATTCAAACTTCCGTGTCAGCAATAATTTATTAGAGCTACGTAACTTGGTACAAGTTGCAGAATTGATTATTCGGTGTGCAATGGAACGTAAAGAAAGTCGAGGGCTTCATTATAATATTGATTATCCTGAACAAATTGACAATCCTAAACCAACCATTTTACAACCCAACCGTTAACCCCTGCTAATGTGACTCAGCTTCATACCATCAATGGCTTAATAACAGACGACACAGATTTCGATATGCTGTGTCGTCTAACATATCACTCCACACCAACAATACCCTGTTCTCACCCGTTTGAAGATGTTGTAAAAAAATAACGCACAGTAATGGACTAATAAACGCTCTTTTAGTGAGTATTATTTTATTGAGACTTCCATTTTCACCTTGCAATAACGTACCGGTTCCCTTGTCACCCAAAGTAAGCAAACAACGCCAATTAGATAAACTGCGCCAGCTGTAAACAAAAATGAAGATAATGCTAAGGAATAATGACATTTGCGTGATGCGGTATATCAAGGAAGGAAAATGAGGCCAAGCTAAAAAGCTTGTTAATACAACAGCAAATGATACGACTAAGGCAGCACGCTGCAAAAATGAGGCACTCAATGCAAATTGTTGCATATGAGTGCTAGTACTGACCAAGAAATCAACAGAAAGGTTAAGGTGCGGCTCTGCCACGGACTTTAACTATCATATTGGCGAACAATGGATCTGGGCATTGTTCATGGCCCATGAACCAAGCAAATAACTCCGGATCTTCACACTCCAATAACCGAATAAAAGTGTTTTTATCATTATCAGTCATGGCTTCGTATTGGGTTTCGACAAAGGGTTGAAACAACACATCTAATTCTAACATTCCACGACGGCATGCCCAGCGTACACGAGCTATATTCATTAATTCCAACACAAATCTCCTGATGTCTATATAACAAGCTAGCTTATACGATTTTCAAAATCTTGTACTTGTAGATCTCGTCCTGCAAATAAATCACTAAAATCCGTAGCCAGTAATGATTTTACCGCCGGATGCTGGATCATTCGCTCAGCGAACATCACATGATATTCTTCTTTAATATCGGTGGTTTCACCAAGTAATACCATACCTTGAGACAGTATATCATGACGATAAATAGACGGTGCGACAAAAATGCCTCGATTAAAATAACCGAACGCCTTCATCATTTCTGCATCGTCAAACTCCCCCAAAATACTGACATTAAGATTTTTTTCGGCAAACCAACCATGTAATTGTTGTCCTAATGACGTCCGTTTACCCGGTATGAGTAATTTACGCTGCTCAAGACACGCGGGGAAAGGGACCGGAATCGTTTCAGCCGAAAAGAAACTCACCCCACATTCACCCAGTTTTTTGGATAAAATTTCGGGAAACTTCAATGAACCACCGGCGCAATCAGATAAGATCATATCGAGCTTATGTTCACGTAAACGCTCAATTAAACTTTCATGTGTTGATTCATAACACGCCAAGTGAACTGAACTATCATCAGGGATAACGGTTAACAATACTCTACTAACCAAGGCCTTAGATAAGGCATCGGCAATCCCCACTTCAAATAATAGTGACTTATCTTTCTGATAATTGAGTAAATCGAGCATTTCGTAACTCAAGCTAAACATTTTATCGGCATAACGAAATACTAATTCGCCCAACTCGGTTGCGACTAAGTTACGGCCGACACGCTTAAATAACGTGCCTTTTAATCGCTCTTCTAATGCACGAATTTGCCCAGTTATGGTTTGCGGAGCCAAACACAATGCTTCAGCCGCTTTAGTTACTGAACCCTTTTTTTGTACCATCCAAAAATAATATAAATGGTTATAATTTAAATGCTGCATATCAATCACTAACCCAAGAAAAGCCACTCATACTACTATAGCAAATAAACCCAAAATTCCGCTGTTCATTAATCATCGGTACTCAACCACAATATTAATTAACCGATTTATTAGCCAAGATTAAGCATAAAAAAACGCAGCCAAACGGCTGCGTTAATTAATGTTGCAGTTTACTTACTCTGGCGGCAATCCATCAAACTAGTAATAACAGACTCTAGCTCAGCGCTATTACTGACATTGCTTAGTGACACTTGCTCAGTGAGTGCTGATACTATTTCAGATTTTACCGGTATATGACTAGCACAATAATTTACGTTTGCCGTTTGATAACGCTTTCCGGCTCGGTACTTTAGTGCTCTTGACTCATAATCATTTGGCTCGATTCTTTTCTTAGCCAGACCATCTCGGTACATCAAGGCGCCATCTACCACACCTTCTAGATAACTTTGGCAAGTGGGTGACTCAGATGATTTTAGACAAACATTGAACGATTCAGCCGATGCGGGAATAACAAACAACGTTAACAACATTCCCAAAGATAATTTAGTGAGTTTCATGTTTTTCTCCTGTTTCAGGCAGTACTTTGGCTAACCAAAAATAACCAATTAGTGCTGCTAATAACGATCCTGTTAAAATACCAAGTCTTGCATAATCACCATATGCCGCAGGTGAATGTTCAAACGCTAACGAAGCAATAAACACTGACATAGTAAATCCGATACCACACATCACTGCAACAGGAATAATGTGTCTCCAACCAATCCCTGGTGGTAGTTCTGCTAACTTAAGCTTCACGGCTAAATAACTGAATAACAGCACCCCAATCGGCTTACCGAGCAACAGACCCATAATGATGCCTAAGGTAATGGGTTCAGCAAATGAATCTAAAGTCATATTCGTTAATGACAAACCAGCATTAGCAAAAGCGAACACGGGCAGGATCATAAAGGTGCTCCAAGGATGTAACTTATGCTCTAAATGTTCCGATGGTGAAGTACCATCCTTTGCACGTAAAGGAATACAAAATGCAATAATTACACCTGCCAATGTCGCGTGTACACCAGACTTCAATACGGCGACCCATAAAATAAAACCAAGTAAACCGTAAGGTAAAATTGAACTGACCCCTTTTTTGTTCAATGCAACCATAAGCACAATCGATACCGCTGCAATGACCAAGCTTGTCATGGATAAATCAGTACTATAAAACAAGGCAATAATGACAATAACGCCCAAATCATCAATAATCGCTAAGGCTAATAAAAACACCTTCAATGCCACAGGTACACGATTACCGAGCAATGCCATAATACCTAAAGCAAAAGCGATGTCTGTAGCGGCAGGAATAGCCCATCCGACTTGAGTTTCGGGGGTTGCGTAGTTAAATGCTAAGTAAAACAACGCCGGAAACACCATGCCGCCAATAGCAGCAATACTGGGTAATGAAGCTTTGGCCACACTTGATAAGGCCCCTTCAAGTAATTCGCGCTTCACTTCCAAACCAATTAATAAAAAGAATAACGCCATTAGCCCATCATTAATCCACAGTAATAACGGCTTATCGATATCTAAATCGCCCACACGTAGCTGTACTTCTGTGGCTAAAAAACCTTGATATACTCCAGCTAACGGGGAATTGGCTAAAATCATCGCCAAAGCTACTGCGACCATTAATAAAATGCCACCTGCAGATTCTTGGCTTAAGAAGTTCTTAATTGCTCGTTCCATATAACACTCCTAAAAAACAATCGGATCAGTCTATCTTAAATTTTCAAACAATAATAATCGATTGTTTCTTGATATTAACTCGGTTTAACCGAGGCATTGAACGTAAAGTTAACGCTGAAAATAAATTAATTAATTGAATCTGCATTTCACTTTGGCAATGATTTGCCTGCCCTGATTAGGTATAATCGATAAAAGCAAAAAAGGAATTGGGACCAATGAAACAGTATTTAGACCTGTGTAAACGCATTGTCGATGAAGGCGAGTGGGTTAATAACGCACGAACAAACAAAAAATGCCTAACTGTCATTAATGCCGACTTAGTTTATGATGTTGGTAACAATCAATTTCCTTTAGTGACCACACGTAAAAGCTTCTGGAAGTCTGCCATAGCCGAGATCTTAGGATATTTACGTGGCTACCAAAATGCGGCCGATTTTAGAGCTTTAGGCACTAAAACATGGGACGCCAATGCCAATGAAAACCAAGCATGGCTAGATAACCCAAATCGTAAAGGTCCTGATGATATGGGGCTGATATACGGGGCGTTAGGGCGTGCATTTCCAAAGCCTGATGGTGGTCATGTCGATTTACTGCAACAAATCGTCGACGACCTCAGTAATGGTATAGATAACCGCGGTGAGATTTTAACCTTCTTTCATCCTGGAGCATTTGACTTAGGTTGCTTGCGACCATGTATGTACGAACACCATTTTTCATTACTCGGTGATACTTTGTACCTCAACAGCACACAGCGCAGTTGTGATGTTCCATTAGGGTTAAACTTCAACATGGTACAAGTATATGTATTACTTGCGTTAATGGCCCAGATTACTGGCCATAAACCTGGTAAGGCATACCATAAGATAGTCAACGCTCATATTTACGAAGACCAACTTGAACCCATGCGGGATGTCCAGCTCGCGCGCGAACCGTTTGCATCGCCTAAGCTAATCATCAATCCAAAAATTAAAACCCTAAAAGACATCGAAACTTGGGTAACCTTGGATGACTTTAGCGTTGAAGATTATCAACATCACGATGCGATTAAATACCCTTTCGCTGTGTAATATCAGATAGGTTAACTAACAAAAAAACGCCTTTGTTCAACTACTTGAACAAAGGCGTTTTTGTAACAGTTTAGTGCTAAAAAAATAGTAGTTTTAGTCCAACTACAACAAGCAAACAAGCAAATATTTTTTTCAATACTGGCGTAGGCCAAGTGCTAGCAGCTTTTACACCAAACGGCGCGCACAACATGGAACTAATGATAATGCCGATTAATGCCGGCAGGTAAATAAACCCAACTGAGCCCTCGGGTAAATTCGGTACATCGAAACCAGCGATGATATAACCTATCGTACCGGATACCGCAATAAGCATCCCTGTTGCCGATGAAAATCCAACAGCTTGACGCATTTGTAAGCCGCAATAACTTAAAAATGGCACCAGCAAAACCCCGCCACCAATGCCCATTAATCCAGCAATTAACGCTATCGCAGTCGATATCACCAGTAACACTGCAAAGCTTGGCATACTGCCACCCGTTTTGACTTTAAACGGAAAGGCCATTTGTACTGCCATTAATACGACAAAAATAGCAAAAGCCTGTTGTAAATCATCTGATGCAATTTGCTCAGACACAAATGCTGAAGCTAATGACCCGATTACAATACCCGGAAATATAGGCTTAAACAGCTCCCAGGGTATATTGCCGCGCTTGTGATGGGCGGTTGCTGATGACATAGAAGTTAAAATAATCGATGCCAGTGACGTCGCGATAGCAACATGAGTGATTTGAGTTGAACTGATACCCACTGAAGGTAAAATATACAATAGCGCAGGCACAATAATTAACCCACCACCAATCCCTAACAGCCCAGCCAAAAAACCCACGACAGAACCTAAAACAAGGCAAATTAAAAATACCTGCAGCAAACTATCCACGATGACATCCTTAATGTTGCACTTGATTATGTTACGAACCACTAGGGAAAATCATTTAAAACTTTCCTTAGCAGATTCAATCGTATTGCTAATCTATGTTGATTAAATCTAATAGGTTATGTTTTCGCAAGAAACTGGCTAATAAGCCTCGAACCTGGTTACCATTTGACTGTTGTAAAATAGATTCTAATAAATCCGTTAACTCTTGCTTTGATACACGTCTGAGTAAAAAATTGATTCTGGCTAAGCTGCCTTGGTTCATACTGAGTTTGTTATAGCCCATCGCTACTAGAAGCAATGCACCATAAGGTTCACCCGCAAGTTCGCCGCAAACACTCACATCTAAATCATACTGTTTACATTCATCGACAGCCCTTTTAAGTGCTCGAAGAATACCTGGGTGGTAACTATCAAATAATGAACTGACACTCGGATTATTACGATCGACAGCAAGCAAATATTGAGTCAAATCGTTACTGCCCACCGACACAAAGTCGACCCGTTTTGCCACATCTTGTAACTGATACAACAATGCAGGTACTTCAAGCATAACGCCGACTTTCGGCCTCACTAAAATAGTCTTTAATTCTTGGTTTAGTTCAGTAAACGCTTGCTCTAAATATTTTAATGTTTGATCAATTTCATCCAGATTACTCACCATTGGTAGTAATATTTGCAATTGATTGCCGTTACCAGCAGCTTGTAGCATCGCGCGCAATTGCACTAAAAATAGCTCAGGATGATCAAGCGATAAACGAATGCCGCGCCACCCTAAAAATGGGTTATCTTCTTTAATTGGAAAATACGGTAACGGTTTGTCGCCGCCAACATCCAATGTACGCATAACGACAGGCCTATCACCTGCGGCACTCAGTACTTGACGATATACATTTATTTGTTCGCTCTCGCTCGGAAAGCGTTGATGCAACATAAAGGGAATTTCAGTTCGATATAGCCCGATACCATCTGCACATTCAGCAATTTCAGACGCGATACCACTCAATAAACCTGCGTTTAAATATAAATGGATCCGCTGACCATCTGTAGTCACTGATGGTAGGTTTAATTCGGCAGAAAATTGCTTTTGTTTTTCAACATCGGCATCAATCAGTAATTGGTACTCTTCAATTACTGCAGGCGATGGCGATACCAATAGCTGGCCACGATTCGCATTCAGAACTAATAGTTTTTGATCGATGTCGATTGATAACACATCATCAACGCCAACAATGGCAGGTACACCCAAAGCACGCGCTAAAATAGCCGCATGGGCATTAACGCCACCACGTTCAGTGACAATACCAGCGAGTTTTTGCCGTGGAAACTCAGCCAATAAAGTGGCATCCACTTCTTTAGCGACTAAAATAACCGGTTTATCCGGCTCTAACTCTAATCGACCGGGCTCAATAAGCTGTCGAAGTAGTTTTTGCCCAAGCTCACGAATATCACTGGCGCGCTCTTTTAGATATGGATCTTCCATTTCCAAAAACTGTTTGATATAGCGCAATGACACTCGGCTTACCGCAGACTCAGCCTGCCAGCCTAAAGCGACTTCGCGGGCATATTCGCCACCA
The DNA here is from genome assembly GCF_014164215.1 of Shewanella sp. SG44-2. Lineage (NCBI taxonomy): Bacteria > Pseudomonadati > Pseudomonadota > Gammaproteobacteria > Alteromonadales > Shewanellaceae > Shewanella > Shewanella sp. SG44-2. The sequence continues at coordinate 68,825 of NZ_JACJEU010000010.1, read as the reverse complement.
AGGCTAGAATCGTCTAACAATAATTGAAATGCGGTAAAGATAGAGGCCACATCAGCAGACTTTTCACGCTCAAAACGTTGCGATATTGACGACAGCATGTCTTTACAACGCTGCATGGCCAACTTTAAACGCTGAATTTCAGCATCTATGTCAAAGCAGCTAACCTCGGGTTGTTCTAATGAAATTACACCGCCTAATACCAAACCGTGAGCAATTGCAATACCACTTGATGCATTAACACCACTGAAAACCACTTGCTGTTGCACATTAGTAATGGCCGCTTTGTGTTTCAAGCTGCGCACAACCACCGCAAGCTGAGCGGCTAAGGTCATTAAAAATGCTTCTTCACTTTCACTGAACTGACGGGCTTCTGGCTGTTGCACCACAATAACGCCCACCACCTGCTTTTGAAAAATGATCGGCACAGCTAAAAACGCACGATATTCTTCTTCTGCGGCTTCGGGAAATAATTTAAAACGAGGGTGAATACGAGCATCGGCAAGGTTAACGGCTTCTTCACGTTCAGCAACTAAGCCTACTAAACCTTGCGATAATGGCATGCTCACTCGGCCAACGGCAGATTGTTGTAAACCTTCAGTGGCGGATAACACTAGATGCTGTTGTTCAAGGATATAAATAGAACAGCAATGGGTAGCCATCGCTAATCGAGTTTGTGACACTAAGATGTTTAATGCACTTTCAAGGCTGCTGGCTCTGGCAACAGCTTGAGTGATATCCCTGAGCATATTTAACACTGTTTCAATCCTCTTTGAAATCAGTTAACTCCGTTGTTTGCTTCGTTTTTTACTAAACTCGCGCGTTTGCAGCGCTAATGTCGTCGATGCGAACTCTTTCATTACCTTTCTATATACGTCGCGTTTAAAAGACACAACCTGACGAACAGGATACCAATAACTCACCCAACGCCAATCATCAAACTCAGGATGACCAGAAGAATTCAAGTTAATAGTATTATCGTGACCTTTCAATTGTAGTAAAAACCATTTCTGTTTTTGGCCAATGCAAACAGGTTTGCTTTCTTGGCGTACCAAACGCTTGGGTAACCGATAACGTAACCAAGATCGAGTGGATGTTAAAATTTGAACATGCTCAGGTCTTAGTCCCACTTCTTCGTAAAGTTCGCGATACATGGCTTCTTCTACTGATTCGCCATCATCTAACCCACCTTGTGGAAACTGCCATGAATGTTGGCCAAAACGTCTAGCCCACATAACTTGTCCAAATTTATTACAGATAATGATGCCCACATTTGCGCGAAAGCCGTCGCTATCAATCACATGGACTCCAAAAATAACAAATTTTATATCGTCTGATTGTTTCACAAAGCATGCCTATCGGCAAACCTCTATTTACTGTGGATAATTGAATAACAATGTTAATAAATCAAAATTATCAACAATTAAACCAAGCGACCCTGTGGATTATCCACAAAATCTGTGGATATCTCTGTTCGAAACTTTGGCAAAGCTTGATAACAGGCTAAAAACTAGCTGCCCTCCGTCTAAGGGAAACCACTTTTTACTACAACATATGTCAACAAAATCAATATTTTAAAAATAATTACAAACTAATATTATAGCAGAACGCCAATATTGTACAAAAAACAAACAGGCTTAATTAAGATAGCCAATCACTCATTTAGCAATTTAAGTTATACACAAATAACAAGGCTTATTTTAAATTAAACCCGTTAAAAAGCCGTTTTATTGCGTTGACTTGGTGTTTTTAATCAGTTAAAGACAGGTTTTATTACACTTATCCATTAAATCTGTGGATAAGTATGTGTGAAATGTAGGGGAAAAACGAGTGTAACTCGGGACAAGTATAATATAAAAACAACCATCAACAAAAAAGTATCTTTAAAACAACCAATTACAAAGGAATTCAATCAAATAACTTTAACCAACCAAAACATGGTTGTTTTTCAATCACATCTTAAATAACTAACTAAACTTGTTCTCAATGAATATTACTTGATAGCATAGACTGTTGATTTTGATCGTCTACTTAATTCATTTCCCCAGAGGTTAATACTCATTCATGGCTAAATCATCGCCCTTAGATCTAAACGAATTAATGCAAAGAGCGCACAATATGGCTGGTATTCGTTTAGCTGATATTGCGGCAGATAATCACATCATGGTGCCTGCAGATTTACGCCGAGACAAAGGCTGGGTAGGCCAACTTATTGAATCTGAATTAGGGGCTCTGGCAGGATCAAGACCAGAACAGGACTTTTTACATTTAGGGGTTGAGCTCAAAACGATCCCGATCGATCACAATGGCAAACCGCTTGAGACCACTTATGTCACAGTAGCGCCGCTGACAAACATTCAGGGTATGACTTGGGAAAACAGTTTGGTTTACCATAAATTACAGAGAGTGTTATGGGTACCCGTTGAAGGCGAACGGAGCATCCCTGTCGGTGAGCGTCGTATAGGCACGCCCATATTATGGCAACCAAACTCAACACAAGCCAGACAGTTACAACAAGATTGGGAAGAGATAATGGAGTTAATTGCACTAGGTAAAGTTGATAAAATTACTGCACGTCATGGTGAGGTACTGCAATTACGTCCAAAAGCAGCTAATAGCAAAACGCTTACTGAAAGCATCGCCGAAGACGGTAGCATCCAACTATCAAATCCCAGAGGTTTTTACCTTAAAATTGATTTTACTCAGCAGATATTAACCAATGCATTTTCATAACCTGTTGTTACATTACTTGGTATCTTGGGCCTGTAGATCATTAAGAGCAATTTTTAAGCAGTGCGTGGCAATGTTTTACAAGACAGAGCTTACGACATCCCGTGATACAACATGAGTAAGCAATAAGCAGGAGAAAGAAGCCACAGATATTGCCGAAGGATTCTGTTAACCGTAGTTTTGAATCTTTATTGAATAAATTGGTTACAAGCCATTAGCCTAACTGGAACTTCGTCTCTAACATTTATGCCACCTTGTTATATAAATAAAGAACCGTTTATCTCGAACAAACTTCAGCCACAAAAGTTCAACAAGCCCTACTAATGTTGAAAAAACTTTGCGTTAGTGCACATATTTCTTCACTTCTATTGATCTAAATCACAAATAAACTATCACAAGTAAGCAAATTTTCTATAGACTAGCCACCCTATATAATAAGTCATTTGGGCAACCACATCCTCCGTGAAAGCACGCCGTCAAACTCAAAAATTATTGTTCGCTATTTTTGCCTGGTGTGTAGCAATGGCTTCTTTCGTTTTTTTCCGCTACTCACAATCATCGCAACTACCTGAATGGGCAGTTGGCAATGCCGATCTCGCCACGCTTGCCATAATGATGGGGGTTGTATTTGGCGGCTTGCATTGGATGTCCAATCTCATTGCCGATTTTAGCGCCATCAGTCGTTTACCTTATTTATTTTCTGTGGTGTTTAAAGGATTGTTTTTGCTACTTGGGGCAACAACCCTGGCGTACGTGACACAATTTTTAAACATGTGGGCCATTGAGAACCACATGGTGACATTACGACAAATGCTCACAGTGCAGATTATTTATAGCCCATCGTTTCAAGCGCTAGTGGTTTATCTTGTTGTGGTCCGGGTAAGCTTAGCTTTTATTGAACAAATGTCGTTGTTGGTTGGTCCTAAAGTCTTGCTCAATATTGGCCTTGGCAAATATCACAAACCACGTTATGAGCAACAATTGTTCTTATTTATAGATATGGTCTCATCTACAGCTCATGCCGAAACCTTAGGCGATTATCGCTTTAGCCGCCTAATTCAAGACAGCTTTAGCATGTTAGCCGACACAGTGACCGATAATGAAGCAGAAATTTATCGTTACATGGGTGATGCCGTACTTATCCACTGGCCATTAGAGCAAGGTATTAAACAAGACCGTTGTATGAATATCTATTTCGAATTTTGCCAGCAATTGCAGTGGCAAAGGCAATATTTTGAACAACAATATGGTTTTGTACCAAAATTTAAAGCTGCGGCGCATTGTGGCCAAGTTGTAGCCGCGGTAGTCGGCGTACATAAGCAAGAGATTAGTTTCTTCAGTGATGTATTAAATACCTTGGCACGGCTACAAGACCAATGTAATCCGCTCGGTCAACGAATGTTGCTATCTGGAGATGTTGTGCATCGACTTGAGCAACAAAATAGTCAGTATGACCTGACTGACTTAGGCCCCATAATGCTTAAAGGTAAGAAACACCCAACTGAAGTGTATGGTGTTGCCCCAAGAAAATTGAATAACAGTTAAAACTGAGTTTAATTGAGGTTAGTTAAGCTCAATTTCAAACATAAACATGCCTGAAACTGCCAGTGTTACTCTACAGATAACAATAAGGCTATTGATACTTCAATAGCCTTATTAACGACAAAAATCGCACGTTTGATATTGTTGACCTGAAATAAACCATTCTATCGATCCATCCCACCTCTTATATCCCGAGCTGAGGCTAACTTGGTAACGATTGTGCTAGCAGCTTTTGTTGAATCGCTAAGCCTAAGGTTCTAAACGTTGAAATACGGCTGGTAGTTTGACGCCAAACTAAACCAATATCACGATAAGGAGCTTCACCAGGAGGATCCATTGCGACAAGATCGGTATCAGTTAAAATACCAGTATCGATCGCCATTTGGGGTAAAAATGTGGTGCCTAACTTGCTGTTAACCATCTGCACCAAGGTATGCAAACTGGTTGCCGCAAAAGGATTAATTTTGGCGCTATCACCCAGTTGACATGCGGTTATCGCGTGGCCGGTAATGCAATGTTCAGCTTGCAGTAAAAAGATACTTTCGTCTGGCATTTTTTGGTAGTCAATGGGCTGCAAGAATTGTTGCGATACCTCTTTATGCATCACCATTTTAAACGGATCAATGCCAACTTTCATGCTATGAAAACCACTTGTGTCGACAGGTAACGCTAATATCAATAAATCCAACTCACCTTTTGCTAAAGCATCCAATAGACGCTCAGTCGTGTCTTCTTTTAATAACAAACTGAGCTTGGGGTAGTCTTGCTGGCATAACTTAACCACTCTACTGAGTAAGAAAGGCGCAATAGTGGGAATGCAACCTAAACGAATTTCTCCGGTCATCGGTTCGCCTTGATTTTTAACCAATTCAACTAAGTCATCGACATTGGTTAAAATATTTCGAGCTCGCTCAACCACTTCTTCACCGATGGCAGTAAACATAAACGATTTATGATCACGTTCAATCAACTGATAGCCTAGTTGTTCTTCGAGATTTTGGATACCACTAGATAAAGTCGATTGACTCACAAAGCACATCTTAGCGGCACGATTGAAATTTTGCTCTTGATGTAAATGAACCAAATAATAAAGGTTCTTAAGGCTGGGAAGATTTTTCATATAAACGATTGCCCTTATCTAATTTAATTCAAATAGTGAATTAAATTAGTCAAAATAACAAGACATCGATAACCAATATTGAACAAACGACCATAAAAAATGCCTCTTTAATAAAGAGGCATTTCAACAAACCGATTGTAGGCATTAATCTAGTTGCTAATCTAACTGATCATGCAGCTAACGCTACACTCTACTCTACTGGTAATTAAGCTTTCGCTTCTAAGTAAACTTTCAGTTGTTGTAAATCTTGTGCAGCATGCTCAACGATTTCAGCAAGCCATACCTTATGTTCTGTTTCCCATTTAGCTTCTTCACCATGTTGTAATAACTGGGAAAATTGTTGAATGCGTTTAAGGCCAACAGATCCTGCTGCACCTTTAAATTTATGAGCTTCTGCACATAACGTTTCTTTATCATTTGCATCGCCAGCTTTCACTAAGCTACTGACATACTCAGGCATTAACTGCTCGAATAACACTACGCTTTTCAATAACGTTCCAGCACCAATGGCACTGATATATTGCTCAAGCGTATTGAGATCCAATATTGAGTCTAACTGCGTTGTGGCCATAAAGGCACCTCTATCAAAATCTAACTCTATAAAAATTATAAATATGATACCGAGTAAAATACCCTATGCAAGGCTTGCCAATATTTAGACGCTATTTAATGGTAAAAAGTCACATATTTACAACATAACTACTCAGCTGGTATTACCAATGTTTAAAAAATACTCATATTGGCAATGTTTCGCCCAATAAATAATGAATAGTCGTTATCAGCCTTATACTTCTTCGCAAAATCGTCCTTGACCATATTTAGTCAAATTATAATATGCCTACCCAAATACACTGCACTAGGCTGTTTTACTTTGGCTAAACATTAACGCACTGCCTTGCCCACCGTATTCTTTAAGTTCATCCACAATGGCTACTAAACCATCCCATCTATACGCACACCAATTAGGGGCGAGTAACATTGGTTTTTTGGCATAGGCAGTCACGCGATGAAAGATAATCTCTTTTGGGGTGTGACGAATAAGTTTTGCGGCCTCGGAGGCATACTCTTCAAGGCTCATTAACGGCATAGGATGATAGCGCCACTGTTTCGCCATAATACTGCCTTCTACAATATGCAAAGGGTGCAGTTTTAGTCCATCAACACCGATTCCTAATACGGTTTGTAAGCTATTAAAATAGTCAGCAGATGTTTCACCTGGCAAACCTAATATCAAATGGGTACACACCTTAATGCCTTTAGCGCGAGCTTTTTTAACGGTCTGGCGATATTCACACAATTGGTGACCACGATTAATCCGCTTTAACGTGTGATTATTGGCAGTTTGTAGGCCTAGTTCTAGCCACACCTCAATGCCTCGCTGTTGATACTCAACGAGTAAATCAAGTACTTCATCAGGCACACAGTCAGGACGAGTGCCTATATGAAGCCCAACAATATCGGCATCTTCAAGTGCTTGATCATACTTTTGCTTTAGCACTTTATACTCATCGTAGGTACTGGTGTAAGCTTGAAAATAAGCAATATATTTTGCAGTAGGAGTAGAGTTAACATTCACAGATGTTGTGCATTTTTTTGCAGATAGGGCGCGTACTTTCCCTTCAGTCAATTGCAGCGCAATAGGTTGTTCTCTGCCTTGTTCGCCACTAAATGAAGCGACATTACAAAAAGTACAACCGCCCACCCCTAACGTGCCATCTCGATTAGGGCAGGTAAATTGGGCATCTATAGTTAATTTTTTTATTCTTTGGCCATATAAACGTTTGCAATGCACCCCAAACGTATTAACGTAATCATCTAAACCCACAAGTTGCTCTCATCATCACCCCAAAGTCCGGCAGTGTAGTCAGGAGATAAGCACCTGTCTTGGTCCTAAATCAATAAAACGGGCTATCAATTCAAGCTAACGCTAAAGTTGTGCACAAACTCAAAAAACGTTTAAAACAATTTAAGTAATTTATACATTACTTAAAATGAATATTTAATCATTTAGAATAATTTTTTACCCAAAGACTGTATTTGAAATAAAATTCACTATTTTTATTTCAAAAATAATTCCTTGCTGTTGTTGCAAAAAGGTAAACAATTGTTTGAATATTTTCTAAAATTCTTTTTATTCAGAACGTTATAGGTGAAATACAACAGTTGACGTTAACGTCAAGTTGGTAGCTTATAACGTTTTTTTAGTAATAATATTTCAGTTTGTTGCATTTTTTTGGTTTGACCTTTATTCAATCTCAGTTTAATTTGAATGGTTCGGGTGCATATCTATGGATATTCTTCAAATTTACCCCGAGTCGTATCTAGTAGAGGTTTAGGGGGTTTTTTGTATGAGCTTGTATCATCCCAGTTTTGAGCGTGACAATTGCGGATTTGGTTTGATTGCACAAATGGACGGCGACGCAAGTCACCGCATTGTGCGTACCGCGATTCATGGTCTCGATCGAATGAAGCATCGTGGTGGTATTGCAGCTGACGGACGCACAGGTGATGGCTGTGGTCTATTAATGCAAATGCCTACAGATTTTTTTGAAGCTATTGCGGCAGAAAACGATTGGCATTTAAGCCGAAAATTTGCCGTAGGTATGCTATTTCTCAGCCAAGATGAACAACGCGCTGATGAAGCGAAGTTTATCTTAGAAAAAGAACTACAACGAGAAACACTCAGTGTCGCTGGCTGGCGTAAAGTACCTATTAATCCGGATGTCTTGGGGGAGATTGGTCGGGAAAGCTTGCCACAAATTTATCAAGTATTGATCAACGCGCCAGTAGGCTGGCGAGAAAAAGATCTCGAGCGTCGCCTATATATGGCTCGCCGCCGCCTTGAACAACAAATCACCGATGACAAAGACTTTTATGTCGCCAGTCTTTCTGGACAAGTCATTGTGTATAAAGGCTTAATGATGCCAGCAGATCTGCCATCATTTTACACTGACCTTGCAGACATTCGCTTGAAAAGTGCTATTTGTTTATTTCATCAGCGCTTTTCAACTAACACATCGCCAAAATGGCCATTAGCTCAACCGTTTCGTTACCTCGCTCATAACGGCGAAATCAATACCATTACCGGTAACCGCCAATGGGCAAGAGCGCGCGCCTATAAGTTTAATTCGCCTTTGCTACCAGATTTACAACAAGCGGCCCCTTTTGTTAACGAAACAGGTTCAGACTCGTCTTCTTTAGACAATATGCTCGAAATGTTGTTATCAGGCGGGATGGATTTATATCGAGCCATGCGATTGCTTATTCCACCAGCATGGCAATCAAATCCTGAAATGGATGACGAGTTAAAGGCCTTTTACGATTTTAACTCAATGCACATGGAGCCGTGGGACGGCCCTGCAGGCATTGTAATGACCAATGGCCGCCATGCTGCCTGTGCGGTAGATCGTAACGGTCTACGCCCTTCTCGTTACGTTATAACCAAGGATCGTATCCTCACCTTAGCGTCTGAAGTCGGTATTTGGGATTATTCCGCCGATGAAGTGATTGAAAAAGGCCGCGTTGGGCCCGGTGAGTTACTAGTACTCGATACCTTGAATGGTCGTTTGTATCATTCATTTGAAATTGATAATGACTTAAAGCGTCGCCATCCTTACAAAGAGTGGATGGCTAAAAACAGTCAGACATTGATCCCTGCTGAGGATATGGCTCCAACCAAACAAGGTTCAAGTGGTTTTGATAGTAAAACATTACTGCAATATCAAAAACAGTTTGGTTTTACCCGTGAAGAATTAGAACAAGTTATTTGGGTACTTGCGAGCAAAGGTGAAGAAGCCATTGGCTCAATGGGTGATGATACGCCTATGGCAGTATTGTCGAAAAAGTCGCGTTCACTATACGACTATTTCCGTCAAAAATTTGCTCAGGTAACCAACCCGCCTATTGATCCATTACGTGAAAAACACGTGATGTCGTTAGCCACTTGCGTCGGTCGCGAGCAAAATCTATTTAGCGAAACTACCGGTAATGCTTACCGAGTGATGTTCAATTCACCGATTTTGTTATTCAGTGATTTTAATCAGTTACTGGGATTAGACAGCACTAACTATCGCGCCAACACAGTTGATTTAAACTATGATGCCAATGAAACACTAGAGCAGGCTATTCGCCGTATTACCGACGAAGCTGAACGCTTAGCTCGCAGCGGCACAACATTGTTAGTATTGTCTGATCGTGCTGTAGCGAAAAGTGCTCAAGTTATCCCTGCCGCTATGGCTGTGGGTTCTGTGCAAACTCGATTAGTCGATAAAAGCCTACGTTGCGACACTAACATTATTGTTGAAACCGCTTCAGCACGCGATCCGCATCATTTTGCGGTATTAATTGGTTTTGGTGCCACGGCTATCTACCCTTACCTCGCCTATGAATCTATTTCAGCGATGGCAAAACTGCATCAAGTCGATGATGTAACCCATTTAATGCTTAACTTCCGTTACGGCATTGAAAAAGGCTTACGTAAAATCATGTCTAAAATGGGCATTAGTACCGTAGGTTCATATCGTTGTAGCCAACAATTTGAAGCTGTGGGTTTAGCCAGTGATGTGATTGAGTTATGTTTTAAAGGTGTGATAAGCCGTATTGAAGGTGTCAGTTTTAACCATATTGCCGATGACCAGAAAATACTCCATACCGCCGCCTATCGAGCCCATGTACCGTTACCACAAGGTGGTTTATTAAAGTATGTTGAAGGTGGTGAATATCACTGCTTTAATCCAGACGTGGTGAATACCTTACAAGCATCATTAAAAGACAAAAACTACGCTGAATACAAAAAGTTTACTCACTTAGTTGATGATCGCCCAGTGGCCACGTTACGTGATTTAATCGGCATTAAAGGTCAACTAAATGCCATTGAAATAGACACGGTCGAAGGCGCTGAAAAGCTTTACCCTCGCTTTGATAGCGCAGCCATGAGCATTGGTGCTTTAAGCCCTGAAGCTCATGAAGCGTTAGCGGTTGCGATGAACCGTCTTGGTGGACGTTCAAACTCAGGTGAAGGTGGCGAAGATGCACGTCGTTTCAATAGCGAACGTAACTCGGCCATCAAACAAATTGCATCGGGTCGCTTTGGCGTTACCGCGCATTACTTAGTTAACGCTGATGTGCTGCAAATTAAGGTAGCTCAAGGTGCAAAACCGGGTGAAGGTGGGCAATTACCTGGCCATAAAGTCAGTGTTGAAATCGCAGGACTTCGTCATGCTCGTCCAGGTGTGACCTTGATTTCACCGCCGCCGCACCACGATATTTACTCGATTGAAGATTTAGCTCAGCTGATTTTCGATTTAAAACAAATCAATCCAAAAGCCTTAGTGTCGGTCAAGCTAGTATCAGAACCCGGTGTTGGCACCATTGCAACCGGTGTTGCAAAAGCCTATGCCGATATGATCACCATATCAGGTTACGACGGCGGCACTGGCGCAAGCCCTATCACCTCGGTGAAATACGCCGGTTCTCCTTGGGAGCTTGGTTTAGCGGAAGTGCATCAGTCGCTAGTAGAAAATGGTTTACGTCATAAAATCCGCCTGCAAGTGGATGGCGGCTTAAAAACCGGTACCGACGTGATTAAAGCAGCGTTACTGGGCGCCGAAAGCTTTGGCTTTGGTACAGTGCCGATGATTGCACTTGGGTGTAAATACTTACGTATTTGTCATCTTAATAACTGCGCTACCGGTGTGGCAACTCAAGATAAAAACTTACGCGAAAACCATTATCACGGTTTACCTGAACGTGTCATGACCTACTTTGAATTTGTGGCTCAAGAAGTGCGTGAATGGATGGCTGCATTAGGGGTTACTCAATTCGAAGATTTAGTCGGACGGAGCGACTGGTTACATGCGCTTGAAGGTCAAACAGACAAGCAGCGTGGCTTAGATTTAGCACCAATTTTATATAAACCAAAAGTACAGGCAAACTCATCTCTGACTTGGAAAGAAATCAATCCGCCTTCAGATGTTGGCCAACTGAATCAAACCTTGTTAGCGGATTGTCGTAAAGCAGTTGAAACTGGCGAACCGTTTTCTTATCAATATCAAATCAATAATACCGATCGCTCGGTAGGCGCGACATTGTCAGGTTTTATCGCTACGACTGTTGGTGTAACGGGTGCAAAACAGCCGTTAACACTTGGTTTTAATGGCAGCGCGGGCCAAAGCTTTGGCGTATGGAACAGCCCAGGCCTTGAACTTAAGCTGTGCGGTGATGCTAATGATTATGTCGGCAAAGGCATGTCTGGCGGTAAGATCGTTATTCACCCACCTATTGGTAGCCCGTTCCAGAGTGAACGTAGTGCCATTATGGGTAATACCTGTTTATACGGTGCTACTGGCGGTAAGTTGTTTGCTGCAGGCCAAGCGGGCGAGCGATTTGCTGTGCGTAACTCTGGCGCTATCGCGGTCGTTGAAGGCAGTGGTGATAATTGTTGCGAATACATGACAAGCGGTATCGTGGTTATCCTAGGGAAAACTGGAGTCAACTTCGGTGCAGGCATGACGGGCGGATTTGCCTATGTATTTGACCAATTTGGTCGCTTTAATCGCCGAGTAAACACCGAAATGGTCGACACTCAAAAATTAGAATCTACCATCCACCAGCAACACTTAAAAGGCCTAATTGAAACTCACTATGCTGAAACCGGCAGTGAACATGCACATATGATTTTAAGTGACTTTGAAAACTGGTTGGATTGTTTCGTATTAGTTAAACCAAAGAATATTGCCGTTGCTGACCTGCTAAAAATTGAGCAGAAGAGTCCGGAATTAGTGGTAAAGGCGGGGTAATCATTATGAGCAATGACTTTCAATTTATAGAAGTGGGTCGAGCTGACCCCATTAAACATGAAGCGAAAAAACGTGCTACACAATTTATTGAAATTTATCAGCCGTTTACACAACCAGAAGTAAAGGAGCAAGCTGACCGCTGTCTTGACTGTGGTAACCCGTATTGCGAATGGAAATGCCCACTGCATAACTACATTCCAAACTGGTTAAAATTGGCTGAACAAGGTCGCATTATGGAAGCGGCGGACTTGGTACATGAAACCAACACTCTGCCAGAAATTTGTGGCCGAGTATGTCCTCAAGACCGTTTATGTGAAGGTGCTTGTACCTTAAATGATGACTTTGGTGCGGTCACTATTGGTAATGTTGAAAAATACATTACCGATACTGCGATTGCCCAAGGCTGGCGCCCAAACATGAAGGATGTGACGCCACGTAAGGAACGTGTTGCCATTATTGGAGCGGGTCCTGCGGGTCTTGGCTGTGCTGATGTGTTGGCTCGTAATGGTGTGCAAGCCGTGGTGTATGATAAATACCCACAAATTGGTGGTTTGCTTACTTACGGCATCCCATCATTCAAACTTGATAAAGATGTTATGGCAACCCGCCGTTCTGTGCTTGAAGGCATGGGCATTCAATTCAAAATGGGTGTCACTGTCGGCAAGGATGTGAGTTTTCAAAGCCTGTTAGACGAGTACGATTCAGTCTTCCTTGGTATGGGTACTTACACGGCCATGAAAGCTAAACTGCCTAATGAAGACGCTGAAGGCGTTATTCAAGCGCTGCCGTATCTTATTGGCAATACTCATCACATTATGGGTACTCAAGACGACGCTACCCCTTATCTAAGCCTTGAGGGTAAAGATGTGGTGGTATTAGGCGGCGGTGATACGGCAATGGATTGTGTGCGCACAGCCATTCGTCAAGGTGCTAAGAGTGTGACATGTGCTTATCGTCGTGACGAAGCCAACATGCCGGGCTCTCGCCGTGAAGTGCAAAATGCGCGCGAAGAAGGCGTTAACTTCTTATTTAATCGTCAACCCGTGGCAATTAAAGCTGAAAACGGTCAAATCGTTGGGATTGAATGCGTTGAAACCAAAATGGGAGAAGCTGATGCCAGTGGACGTCAACGCGCTGAAATCATTGCTGGTAGTGAGCAAGTGTTAGCAACCGATGCGCTGATTATAGCCTTTGGTTTCCAAGCTAGTCCTGCTGCTTGGTTTAGTGATTTTGGTATTGAAACCAACGAATGGGGATTAGTTAAAGCCAAGAAAACCGACGACAATCCATTCCAAACCACTAACCCGAAAGTGTTTGCTGGTGGTGATATGGTGCGAGGTTCTGACCTAGTGGTAACGGCTATAGCAGAAGGTAGAGATGCAGCATTAGGCATTTTAAACTATTTAGACTAACAGCTAGCCATAATAACGCTAAAAGCAGGCTAAAGGTAAGCAGACCTTTAGCCTGCCTATAGTCTAATAATAAAAGCTGGAATACCGAGTTTGCTTGTGAATTTTCGCGTATCTTTTGATGCGCATTTTTTTATCTTTTTTTCGCACGATGAGTCACAATCAAAAACCACTACTAGGATTATCTTTTGGTCACGGCTTTTTAGTTGAACTCACTAAAAAATAGCTGAAAATATTATCTTTTAATTGTGGATGCTCATCTGAAAACTTCACCCCAATATTCAATACACCTTCAATGTTTTGAACTTTAACCATGCTACCCGTTAAAATCCCTGAAAGATCAGTGTTAATCGAGATAGCCACATGTATCTCTTCGCCTTGTTCAATACTCACCGTTTTGGCGTCTACCGTAAGCAAACAGCCAGTAGAAGAAAAGTCGAGCATTTTTGCACTGATTTTATTGTCATTGTGCATAATAAACACATCTTGCTCGATATTAACTCGCAACTGATCTCTGACTTTTTTCTTGATGATAGTTTTAGGCACGCTAATGCACAGCATTCTAATAGGTTGATTAACCACAGAAAATATGGTTGTTTTAAAAGCAACAATGTCTTTAAAACCGCTATTCGTCATCGCCCTTACCACAATTTCAGCGTTCACCAGCATATGCTGATAAGCCTCAGAAAAACCTTTATTGGGATACTCAATCAAGATAAACCGCCCAACCTGATAACCAATTAAGCTCGAACGTGACTGCACTGTTTTACCATTGGCAAAATGAATTTCAACGAACAATTCCATACCAATGTCAATTAGGCGAAGATCAGCATACAACGAAGCACTTACTGGCGTTGTCATTGGTTATTTACCATCGTGTTACTCATCATAATGGACCTCATTTCTATTAATCTATCGACTCCAATAACACTTAATAACATTAACATATCAGGTTTAGTTTAGTAGTCACTAGCGTAGTGCTAATCCTACCTAACCTCAATCCTGAATAATCGATGCAAAAATAATTAGCGGCCAGCTTATTTCAAGACTGGCTTATTTCGAGACTGCAATTGCAAATTTGGCATGTGTTTTATTAACATCACATATTGGCACATCAATCGTTAATCTACGGTAAGTCCATACAACGCAGGTAACAACACGAAGGGTTATTTGAGAGGCGTTTGTCATTCCGAGTATCGGTTACTTATACCAAACAGTGATATTTAATACTGACTATTGTATATCAACAAGGCACCAGGCTCATATCTTTAGCATTAAAGTATAATTCTAACCTGCTGTTATAAAACTGAATAACCTATTTTGATACTGCCTCTAAATATTTTTCTATGACAAAAGTTTCACCTTAAATCACTTTTATACTGATAGCATTATCTAACAAGCCTTCAGAGTGATTGATTAGCCTCATGCAAGAAAGTAGAATGATAACGATTATCATTTATTTTTATTTAGTTTAAAGAATAATTCCTTCATTCCTATTAAGGCAATACCTTGAATACTTTCTTAAGCAGCTTCACGTTATGGCGACAACAGCTCACATCTTCGGTGTTCAACAGATGTCTGTTGGTTGTCATTGCCTCGGTGTTTTCAACGTCTTTATGGGCACAAAGCCCGGCAGTCACGTCACAAGAGATATCACACGAGACATCACCAGATCTTTTAAAACAAACACGACAAATTCTTCAATTAGCTGAATACATTGGTGTTGATTATTCAGAAGCCGTAACCGAAGGTAGTATCTCTAATCCAGATGAATTTGCTGAAATGCAGCAATTCGCTAGCATCATTATCGAAAAAACAAACCTGCTCGCCAATGATGTGCCAAATTCATTAACGGCCGATGCATTACAATTACAGCAAGCCATTGTAGACAAATCATCACTGGATGTTATTCAAGGGCTTAGCCAAAAAATACGTAACCAGTTATTAAGCCAGTCTCCAGCATTAGTGTTACCAACACAGCTTTTGGCTAAAGAGAATGTTAAACAGCTGTTTATCGAAAATTGTTCAACATGTCATGGTGATTTAGGCCAAGGCGATGGACCACTGGCTAAATCATTGTCACCAGAGCCAACCAACTTTACTGACCAAGAACGTGCATTAAACCGTTCATTATTGGGGCTTTATGATGCGATTTCAGATGGTTTAGATGGCAGTGCGATGCGTGCTTTTAGTGAGTTAAATGATCAACAGCGTTGGTCATTGGCTTTCTATGTTGGTAGTTTAGCTTTTGAGCCAACAGCAACGACAACGAAGCACATCGAGAATGATGCGAATATTGAATTACAACAGTGGGTCAATAGCAATCCAACCCAGTTAATTGAGCAAAATGTCGAAATTGATAAAGCCCAATTAGCATTACTCCGCTCACAACCTGAGTTACTGTTTCAATATGCTGACTCGCCTATTTCGGTAGCCCGCACTAACTTACAGGCTGCTGTAAAAGCATATCAAGCCAATGAGTTAGCGCAAGCGCAAACCTTAGCCGTTAGCGCCTATCTCGACGGTTTTGAATTAATTGAGAACAATTTAGATGCTCACGACAGTAGTTTGCGTAAATCGATTGAAAGCCAGCTGCTTAATTTTAGAAATATCCTAAAAACAACAGGACAGGATAACCAGGTAAATCAACAGTTAACCAGTATTCTGGCTCAACTGGACCAAGCGGACACACTACTAACGGAGCAATCACTATCCAATAATGCCATGTTTTCGGCTGCATTAATCATCTTGCTACGCGAAGGATTAGAAGCACTGCTCGTTATCATTGCCTTAATGACAGTGTTAATTAAAACCGAACGTCAGGATGCGATTAAATTTGTTCACTTTGGTTGGATATCAGCACTTGCTGCTGGTGTATTAACCTGGTGGGCTGCAGATAACCTGATTAGCATTAGCGGAGCCTCAAGGGAGTTAATGGAGGGTGGTGCTGCATTGCTGGCCGCATTGGTATTGTTCTATGTTGGTTATTGGATGCACAGTAAAACCCAAGGTTCTAAATGGCAAAGTTACATTAAAAATAATGTCGACCGCCATTTAAACACTGGCACGTTATGGGGTCTCACTGGGCTGGCGTTTATTTCGGTCTATCGTGAAGTCTTTGAAACCATTTTGTTCTATCAGTCATTACTAACACAAGCCATAGGCTCTGCCAGCAGTAATGAGCAAGTTAGTTACTTGGTTTACGGCTTGCTAGCAGGTATGGCTATTTTAGCGGTAATTGCGTGGTTAATGATGCGCTATTCAGTTAAATTGCCATTAGCCCGCTTTTTTGCGGTGAGTTCTTACTTCATGCTTATTTTAGCGTTTATTCTGGCAGGAAAAGGGATTTCAGCGTTACAAGAAGCTGCAGTAATTAGCCTTACGCCCTTCCCTCTAGATGTGTCGATTAGCTGGTTAGGAATAGCGTCTACATGGCAAGGTTTGGGCACACAAATGGTGATAGTAGTATTGTTTAGTTTGCTGGTTATCCGTAATCGTGACGCAAAGTAATACTACTCACTAATGGAATCATCGTTAGAATTTGATTAGCGCTTGGTTTTGTTGTTTAACATTAGGCGTTCAATAAAAAAGGCCGACTAAATATATTTAGTTGGCCTTTTTATGTCGGAAAATCGCTTAGTAATTTACTTCACAGTAAACTTGGTATCTTCATTTCTTAACATGTACAACGCAAAACACGCGGCCCACATTGGCCATGCAGCAAAAAACAATAGGTTATTAAATGCATCAAAATATTGATTAAATGCCGATAACGTTGAAGCACCGTGCATTAGAAAGATAACCCCGTAAGTGATACGCTTTTTAATACCCAATACAAACGCAAATACTAAGGCTAATTGCAGTGCACCCATAACATATGCAGCAACCTCACTCATTCCGCCGATGCCATAGAACTTCTCGAAAATTTTCATACTGTGGCCAGGATTGACGAACTTATCTAATGTCCATACCAGCATCACCACAAACACGCCTAAGCGTAAAGAAAGTAACGACCACTGCAGTTTTTTCTGAGTATCATGGCTAATTGATGTTTGCATCTTAATTCCTTAAAAAATATATAAAAATAACATCATCTAGGGTCTGTTGACCGTCTAAATAAGCTAAACTGATCATTACTGAAATTCATCAGCCGCTAATTGACCGAGTAAAGCGCAACTATGTTGCACTAGTAGTTATGCCATTTAGATCTAACGCAATGAAAATTGGCATAACATGATTGAAATAAACTTGTTAACAACAAGGTCCCTTTCACCAAGTTCATTACAGCAGAAAAAATTATGCCTATTTATCGTTATCCTAGCCGTTCACTTACCGCACTAGCTATTAGCGTAGCCTTGTATTCATCAATAGCTTCATCAATGGCTGCTGCAGCCGAAGACACCTCGTCTATCGAAGTCATTCAGGTATCAGGTAAAGCGATTAACGATAAAGGCATGTCACCTAAAAACAGCACTGTTGATGGCCCATTTGGTGACGGAATAGCATTAAAAGATATTGCCCGTTCAGTGACGCCTATTACCAGTGAAATGATTGAACAGCTTAATATCATTGATTTATCTGACATTCAAAAAGTCAGCCCTAACAGTTACTCCGCTAGCGGCTTTGGTGCATCAAGCCTACCCACTATTCGTGGCCAACTAGGCGAGCTATATCAAGACGGTGTACGTCGCCAAGCGGGCAACAATGGTTTTGGTGTACCCATGTCGTTTAACGCAGTCGAACAAATAGATGTGGTAAAAGGCGCACCGCCAGTGCTATTAGGCACCAGCCAACGTAATGGTGGGTTTGTTAACATACATTCTAAAGTCGCGCCTACTGACGACCAGTTTACTCATCTCACCTTATCGGGCGGTAGCTGGGATCATTACCGTGCACAAATAGATGTTGGCACCGACATCGTGCCCAATGAAAGCGGTATTCGCTTAAGTGCAGAACATATCGATAATGGCAGCTATTACGATTACTCAGGCTTTAAAAGCGACAGCGTTTTTGTGGCATTTCGTTTACTGCCAGACGATGCCAGCACTTGGGACATTAATGTCGAATACTATGATGTTGAGTTTACCGACAACGCGGGGATCAACCGCCCGACTCAAGCGTTAATCGACAACGGTTTGTACGTTACAGGTCAAGGTGTGCAGCCTAATGGCAGCACTATAGCTGGCGCCAATGCCATCGTATCGCCAACTGGGTTGGTTGAGATAGATCGTAGCCAAGTATTAACCGACCCCGACAATATCAATAACGCCCAAACCTTTTTACTTCACAGCACCTATGTGCGTGAGCTAAGCGATAAAGCGACCTTTAAAAATATTACCTATTATCAGCATCTAGAACGTGAAGAAATTGCTCAAAACAGTTTTGTTGAAATTATTGATGGCGCAGATACCGCCCAAAACAGAGTTGAATTAGCCTATAAATGGAGCGATGCTCAAAGCACTATTAGTGCGGTGGATATCCGCTACAACAAAGTGTTAGGTTACAGTCAATTTACCACCGAAGCTGACTTACCTATCGACTTAACAGGTCCCATTGAAGACCGCCGTATTCCGCTTACTGCAGCACAACAAGGTCGATTAGTTGAACTGCGCCCTGGTGTGTTTGTGTCACCCGGTGCGCAATACGATACCAATGCCGATGGCAGCGGCGATTTTTCATTGTCAGACACCACTGACTCAACCAGCTGGCAAACCGGTCTAGCCATTCAACATAACAGCCAATGGACAGATAAGTTTTCCACCAGCGTAGGTTATCGTGCCGATTTTTATAATGTAGATGCGCGCGATGCCATTGCCCCGCAAGGGCAAGTTGCAGCCAGCGATTCAATAAGTGAAATGCTTGAATCTGGCCAAATCAGTTTGAGTTACCGCCTTAGTGACGACATCACTACCTATGCCAGTGCCAGTTATAACGAGTCAACCTCAAACAGCATGGCTGGCGGCACCACATTAGGCGCCAACAACCAAATTAGTAGCCAAAACTTTGCCACCGAAAATACCCTGACTGAAGTGGGCATTAAGTACTCACCCACGGACAGTGCTTGGTATGTTGATGCGGCAGTGTTTGACCAAAAACGCAGTCTACGAAATCGTGATGGCAGCAATACCGGCATTCGCACTAAAGGCTTTGAAGCCCAAGCCTTTTATGATGCTGACCCGTTTTGGTTAAGCGCGGGCTACAGTTATTTAGACGCCCGTTATGATGACTCAGCCAGTAGCCAAGATACGGTACAAGTTGCCGATACATTTGATAATTCACGCCCAGACATTATTGCTGGCACAGGTATTGGCGCACCAAACTTCGCTTCATTTGCAGCGTCTGACCGCCGTGTACAAGGCCTTCCTGAACAAACGTTCACAATTAATGGCGGAATGTCGATTACTGAGAAATGGAAAGCAGGTTTCTCCGGTCTATATACCAAGAGTTACCCATTAGACTATTTAGCGACTGTGTATATTCGCGATCAATACACGCTTAATGTTAACACTCGCTATGATTTTACCGAGCAAACAAGTTTAAGGCTGGATGTGAATAACGTGACTAACCAAAAGAACTGGCGTCCGGTGTTTGAAGGCGGTTATTTCGGATCAACATTGGTTTTTCCTGAACTACCTGTTAACGCTACCCTTACCTTACAGCATTCATTTTAAGGCTATAAATTATGTTTAAAAAAATTGTGTTATTACTGATTGCTGCATCATTAGTGGGGTTATTTTTCCACTTTGATTTGCATCAATTACTGACCTTAGAGGGCCTAAAAGGCTCAATGAATGACTTTAGTCAATTACGTGAACAGTCACCTCTGTTAGTTATTGGCGGATTCTTTTTATTGTATGTGGCAGTGACCGCATTGTCTTTACCTGGTGCCGCGATTCTTACCATCGCCTCGGGTGCCTTATTTGGCATCGTCGAAGGATTAATTATTGCGTCGTTTGCCTCGAGTATCGGCGCAACAATGGCATTTTTAGTGTCGCGTTATCTGTTGCGTGATTCAATTAAACAACGTTTTCCAGAGCGCTTAGCGGCCATTGATGCCGGAATTGAAAAAGAAGGTGGCTTTTACTTATTTACCTTACGTTTGGTACCAATATTTCCGTTCTTTTTAATCAACATGCTAATGGGTGTGACCGCCTTTAAATCGTGGACTTTCTATTGGGTAAGCCAAATCGGTATGTTTTTGGGTACCTTTGTATACGTTAATGCCGGTACTCAGCTGGCACAAATTGACAGCTTATCGAACATTTTATCGGTTAACCTTATCCTGTCGTTTGCACTATTAGGTTTATTCCCGCTTATCGCTAAGGCAATAGTCAATATGATAAAAAAACGTCGCGTATACAGCAACTGGACCAAACCAGCCAAATTTGATCGCAATATGATTGTGATTGGCGCAGGTGCCGGTGGACTCGTCACCAGTTATATTGCTGCCGCAGTAAAAGCTAAAGTGACCTTAATTGAAGCCGGCGAAATGGGCGGCGACTGCTTAAACTATGGCTGTGTGCCAAGTAAAGCGATTATTAAAAGCGCTAAAATTGCTCAGCAAATACGAAACGCCCATCATTACGGCTTAGAAGACAGCACTCCTGAATTTTCATTTAAAAAAGTCATGGCGCGTGTGCATCAAGTGGTTGCCGATATAGCTCCCCACGACAGTGTTGAGCGTTACACCAACTTAGGTGTCGACGTAGTCAAAGGCTATGCAAAATTAGTCGACCCATGGACAGTTGAAATTAGCCATCCAGACGGTAACACCAGCCGCTTAACCGCGCGCAGCATTGTTATTGCTACAGGTGCTCGCCCGTTTGTGCCACCGTTACCAGGCATAGAAGAAGTCGGTTATGTTACCAGTGATACCTTGTGGGACGAGTTTGCAAAACTCGACACCGCACCACAAAAATTAGTGGTACTTGGCGGCGGCCCAATTGGTTCTGAACTGGCACAAAGCTTTGCCCGTTTAGGCTCACAAGTGACTCAAGTTGAAATGGCTGAGCGCATCATGATCAAAGAAGATCTTGAAGTGTCTGAGTTTGCCACCCAAGCCTTGCAAAAAAGTGGCGTGAATATTTTAACCTCACACCAAGCGCTGCGCTGCGAACTGCGTGACGGTAAAAAATACCTTATCGTTAAACATCAAGAGCAAGAGTTAGCGTTAGAATACGACCAACTTTTATGTGCAGTCGGTCGTAGTGCCCGCTTAAGCGGTTACGGCTTAGAAGAGTTAGGTATTGAAACCAACCGAACTATCGTCACCAATGAATACCTAGAAACCTTATACCCAAATATCTATGCGGCAGGTGACATTGTTGGGCCTTATCAATTTACTCACGTAGCGGCACATCAAGGCTGGTACGCGGCAGTCAATGGACTGTTTGGGCACTTGAAAAAGTTCAAAGTGGATTACCGAGTTATTCCATGGACTACGTTTATCGATCCAGAAGTGGCTCGTGTAGGTATTAATGAATATGAAGCCAAACAGCAAGGTATTGATTACGAGGTGACTCGCTTTGATTTTGCCGAGCTTGATCGCGCCATTACCGACAGTGCTACCGAAGGGTTTATTAAAGTGATTACCCCTAAAGGTAAAGATAAAATCTTAGGTGTGACCGTGGTGTCTGAACACGCTGGTGATTTAATTGCTGAATTTGTGCTGGCAATGAAACACGGCTTAGGCCTTAACAAGATTCTAGGCACGATTCACAGCTACCCAACATGGGCAGAAGGCAACAAATACGCAGCGGGTGAATGGAAGCGTAACCATGCACCAGAAACTGTATTGCGCTGGTTAGAAAAATACCACACTTGGCGCCGTGGCTAACCATACAGAGTAATCGCTAAGGCTCGTAAAAATGGGCCTTAGCTTATAGATTCTAAATAATGTCGCTTAGGAAGTAGTTCTGGATAGCGAGTATTAGAAAATAACTCGAGATAACGGTTCTTAGAAACTTAAAGTAGGTCTCAGACAATGAAGAAATTAACGCGATGTGCTCAATCGTTTGTGCTGACTTTAGGTCTATTGCTGAGCTTGTTTGGCATTAATACGGCTATTGCGGCGGTTGAAGAGTCTGAGGCTCTTTCTGATGCTAATCATCTTGTGCAGAGCCAGACAAAAATGGCACTACATGATGAGTGGAATTCCTTACTCAGCCGTCATGTAAAACCGATTAACCAAGGTCACAGTAGCGCGGTAGATTACGCCGCGATACAACAAGATCGAACCATATTGACCGACTATCTCAACCAATTAAGTCTGATAACCCAAGCAGAGTTTGATGCTTGGGACAAAGCATCGCAATTAGCATTGTTAATCAATGCTTACAACGCGTGGACAGTTGAGCTTATCTTAACTAAATACCCTGACCTCGACTCAATCAAAGATCTAGGCGGATTTTTTAGTTCTCCATGGGATAAAAGCTTTATTCCGTTATTAGGTAAAACTCGCAGCCTCAATGATATTGAGCACAAACTAATTCGTGGTAGTGATCGTTACAACGACCCCAGAATCCACTTCGCGGTAAACTGTGCCAGCATTGGTTGCCCTGCACTGCGTGAAGAAGCCTACACAGGCACTAAACTCGAGCTGCAATTAACCGAGCAAACTGAACGTTTTCTTGCCGATAGCAGCAGAAATTATGCCAAGGGAGACAGCCTGTATTTGTCTTCTATCTTTAAATGGTATGGCGATGACTTTACTAAAGGGTTTCGTAACACCCATTCGATTGAAGCGTTTTTACTGCTTTATTCCAATACTGATAAAGGTGTTCTGACATTAACCCCAAAACAGCGCCAAGCAGCAGAGAAACAACAACTCGATATTGAATTTTTAGATTATGACTGGTCACTTAATGTTGCTGGCTAACTTACGCTGGCAGCATATCGTTGGCACAGCCTTTTACAGCAACCTTATAAAATCTAAGGTTGTGATTAGCTTGGGGCTTAGTGCTTTGTTGCTTGCAGCTGGCCTTTGGGCTGGTATAGCTCATGCTTCTGTAAACGATGTTGTAGATGTTGTAGACAAGCCGGTAACTCAAACATCAAAGTCAACATGGCCAGAGGTTGAATCTCGAGGCGCTAATCAAGATGTGTACTTTCATGCTTGGGGTGGCGATCCGCAAATAAATCGTTATATTCAATGGGCCGCGAAACAAGTTAAGCAGCAATATAAGATCAATTTACACCATGTAAAACTCACCGACACCAGCGAAGCAGTCAGCCGAGTATTAGCGGAAAAATCAGCAAGCAATGATCATCAAGGCCAAGTCGATTTAGTGTGGATTAACGGTGAAAACTTTGCCGCCATGGCCAAACATCAGCTACTAGCACCAAATTGGGTTGATCGATTACCCAACTTTGGCTTAACCGACCCAGACAATAATCCTGCGATGACCCGCGACTTTGGTGTGCCAACACAAGGGATGGAAGCACCATGGGGTAAAGCTGCGCTGACCTTTTACTACGACAGCCTAGTGACCACATCACCACCACAAACCTTGCAACAATTAAGTCTATGGGCCAAACAACATCCAGGCCGATTTACCTACCCTAAACCGCCTGACTTTTTAGCCACCAGCTTTTTAAAGTACGCCTTAATTGTACTGAACAACTCACAGCCTGAAGCGATTAAAAATCTTCTTTATCAACCCGCTACAACACAAAGCCAAGCTTTGCTATTACCAGTGCTTTGGCAATATTTAGATGAACTACATCCGCATTTATGGCGCAAAGGTCTACACTTTATGTCTAGCGGCATGGAGCTTCGCCGCTTAATCGGCGATGGAGAACTTGCTCTAGCGTTTACCTTTTCAGCCGCTGAAATTCCCGCGGCCGTTGCACGTTTTGAATTACCCGACAGCAGCCGTAGTTATCGTATGCAAGATGGCAGTTTGAGTAATATTCACTTTATCGCCATTCCCTATAATGCCGCTCACCTAGACAGCGCTAAATTGGTAGTCAATTTTTTACTGAGCCCACAAGCTCAAGCACACAAACAGCAAGCGAATATATGGGGCGACACCAGCGTGTTAGCACGATCAAAGCTGACTGCCGAACAGCAGACTTGGTTTGAGCCACCCGCTCAGTCACATGCCAGTGCCACTATTGCTAACCAAGCAATCAGCCCAGCGTTAAGCGAGCCAGATCCAAGTTGGAGTAAGGTTATTACAAAGCTATGGTTACAACGCTATGGAGTGATGCAATGAACACGGTAGCCAAGCTGTTCAATCCAATTGTGCGCTTCAGTCCATTTATGATGATGGCTTTGTTACTGATCCCTGTATTGGGTGGGTTAATTGGCGTTATTCTGCCTGCGTTTGGTTGGATCCCAGCACTGGATCAAACCCATTTTAGCCTGAATGGTTTTCAGCAATTATGGCAAACGCCGGGCATTGGCCACATGGCGTTATTGAGTATCACCACCAGCTTGGTTAGTACCTTGTTGGCCTTTTTAATCACCATATTGATCTTAGCAAGTTACTTTACCAGTCCGTGGCTGGGTTATATTCAACGTCTTTTAGGACCTATTTTGGTTATCCCTCATGCTGCTGCAGCTATTGCTATTGGATTTCTTATCACCCCGTCTGGCATGTTGTCTCGCTTAGTGTCGCCTTGGTTAAGTGGTTGGGATGCTCCACCAGATTGGCTATATCCACACGATGCGATGGGGCTGAGTATTATTCTAGGCGTGACCTTAAAAGAACTGCCTTTTTTATTGCTAATGGCGCTAGGCGTATTAGCACAACCCGACCTTGGGCAAACATTGCGGGCACAACATAAAGTGGCATTGAGCTTAGGTTATTGCCCAATGACGGCTTTTTTCAAAGTAGTGTTACCCAGCTTGTATCCCCATTTGCGCTTACCAATATTAGCAGTATTGGCTTACGCCAGCGCCAGTGTCGAAATTCCCTTAATTTTAGGCCCTAACAATCCACCGACATTGGCTGTGGCAATTATGCAGTGGTTTCATGACGTGGACTTAAGCCTACGCATTAAAGCGTCTGCTGGGGCAATATTACAAATTCAACTGACGTTATTAGTATTAGCCTGTTGGTGGTTACTCGAACGCTTAGTGAGTCAATTTGCTAAGCCGATGTTAACCAATGGCGAGCGCGAATACGGCGGCGCTATCATCCAAAAGATAACCCATGTCATCACCGCATTAATGTTAACCATCATTGGTTTGGCATTAGTGGGAATGCTGTTGTGGTCTTTTGCTGGCTTTTGGCATTTCCCTGATGCCTTACCGCAACAATTTGTAATGCTGCACTGGCAAACGGCATTACAACAAATGCACACACCACTTATCGACACGGTACTGATTGCCCTCTGCGCCACCGTTCTGGCGATAACTTTAACCTTGCTCACCTTAGAAGCGGAGCAGCATAGCGGAAAATCGCTATCGCTTCTGGGCAGTGTATTAATTTATCTGCCCTTGCTTATTCCAAGTATCGCGTTTTTATTTGGTTTGGTCTGGTTACTTGAGCAAATAAACAGTCAACATACTTTTATCAATGTGGTACTGGCCCATGTGTTGTTTGTATTACCTTATGTGTTTTTATCGCTGGCCAGTAGCTATCGTCGTTTAGACCCACGCTTTAGTATTGTTGCGGCCAGTCTTGGGGCCACCAAAGCAAAAATATTTTTCCGGATTAAACTGCCCATGTTAATTGGGCCGATATTCATTGCTTGCGCATTAGGTTTAGCCATTAGCTTTAGCCAATACTTACCAACCTTACTCACTGGTGGTGGACGCATCAATACCATTACCACTGAAGCTGTTTCGCTAGCCAATGGAGGAAGCCGTAGGATCAGTGCCGTATATGCATTAATGCAAATGATCCTTCCTGCTTTAGGTTTTTTACTGGCCTGGCTAATACCAAAGATCATTGTCAAAAATCATCGCCAAAAATGATGACCAAAATGATTACCTAATATTAGTTAAGCGTCAGCAACAAGGATAATAATGCAAACATTCGCGAGTACTGCCAATACAACCTCAACATCAGAACTCACCATTGATGGGTTGATTTTGAGTCGCCAGCAACAACACTTACTATCATTAAGTGCGACTATTCGTGGCGGTGAAATCTTAACCATTATGGGGCCGTCTGGCAGCGGAAAATCAACGTTATTAAATTGGTTAACGGGCATGTTGCCAGCGGGATTTAGTGCTGAAGGTCAATTGCATTTAAACGGCCAAAATATCACCACAACGGCCAGTCATTTGCGCCACATAGGTTTGCTCTATCAAGACCCATTATTGTTTCCGCATTTATCTGTGGCTGGCAACATCGGCTTTGCCATGCCGCCAAGCTCCAAAGTACAGCGACAAGCGGCAATTAGTGAAGCATTAACCCAAGTGGGTCTTGGCGGATTAGAGCAACGTGACCCACAGAGTTTATCTGGCGGTCAGCAAGCCAGAGTGGCATTACTGCGAGTATTGCTTAGCCAACCCAAAGCCATATTATTAGATGAACCCTTTAGTAAGCTCGACAGTCAATTACGTCAAGAGACCAGACAGCTCGTTTTTGATCAAATACGCCAACACCAGCTACCCGCCATTATGGTCACTCACGATCAAACTGATGCCGATGCAGCCGAAGGTAAGATCATCTCACTTGATAAAATAAATTGAATAAATAACCAATCGATTAATTGGAATAACCTTATGCTAGATAGATTTATCACCCCAGTAATAAAGCCACTGTTAGCGCCCGTTGTGCTGCTACTAGACAAAAAGAATGTCCATCCCGATCAGCTCACATTAGTCGGTTTCGGTTTAGGCATGCTGGCAGTGCCGTTACTGGCATTACAACTTTGGTATGGCGCCTTGTTTTTTATCGCACTGAATCGGATTATCGACGGACTCGATGGCGCCCTTGCTCGCCATCAGAAACACACCAGTGCTGCGGGTGGCTATTTAGATATTTGTGTCGACTTTCTGTTTTATGCGGCCATTCCGCTCGGGTTCGCCTTAGCCAACCCTACTGAAAACGCCTTAGCCGCGGCAGTGTTGTTAACCGTGTTTATCGGCACTGGCTCGAGCTTTTTGGCCTTTGCCATACCGGCCGAAAAGCTACATTTACCTCGACCACAATTTGCCAATAAGAGCTTTTATTTTTTAAACGGCCTAACCGAAGGCACCGAAACCATCGCCTTCTTTGTCACATTTTGTTTGTGGCCGGCTTATTTTCCTGAGCTTGCCTATAGCTTTGCTTTTTTAGGCGCAATTACTATCTTCACCCGTATACACGGCGGCTATCACACTCTGAAAAATCATACCTTGGAAAAAAACACTTCAGTTAATCCATCTCAACGAGGTAAATCAACATGATGGACGATATTTCATCCATTCGACTCGGGGCATTTTTAACGATATTGATAGTAATGCTGCTACTGGAGTTTTGGTTGCCAGCTAGGCATTTACCCAACAGAGCCAACGCACCGAAACCAGCTACGCGCTGGATAGGCAATATCGGTTTATTGGTGATTTCAGCAATAGCAGCCAGATTAGTGTTACCAATAGGATTAGCAGGTATTGCACTGTACTGTCAGCAGCAACAATGGGGGCTGTTCAATTATATTGCATTACCTGATTGGGCTAGCATCACCATAAGCTTATTGTTATTAGACCTAGTAATTTATTGGCAACACAGGCTGTTTCATCGTGTACCTTTATTGTGGCGATTACATAAAGTTCATCATGCTGACGTTCATGTCGACAGTACTACTGCATTGCGGTTTCACCCATTAGAAATCATCGCCAGTATTGGGATTAAAGCATTAGCGATCATCCTACTTGGGGTACCAGCCAGTGCAGTGATCTTATTTGAGATTTTATTAAATGGTTTAGCCATATTTAACCATGCCAATATCCGGTTATCACCAAAGCTAGAACGCATCGTTAGAACCGTATTAGTGACTCAAATATTGCACCGAATTCATCACAGCCAAATAATGCGCGAGAGCAACAGCAACTTTGGTTTTAGTATTGTGTGGTGGGATCGGTTATTTGGTACTTATTCTGCTAAGGCGAGTAAAGCAGACGAGGACCTCGATATAGGGTTAATCGAATACCCAAACGCGAAACAAAACGCTTGGCTAACAGGGTTATTATGGATGCCGTTTACCCATAAAAAATAACGGTTTGATTTGGTTTTAATTAACACTGGTTTTACACCATACGCGCAATTAAGCCCAACTCACTGTATTTACGCCATAAATAGAACGCTGTACTGTCAGGTGTGAATTTATAGAAGTATTTATTATACATTTTTGTGATATGTGACTGCCGAAGCACTTGATTAATCGATGATACTTTACCACTATATTATTAATATATTGCTAAAGGATAGAGATACTATGATCGGTTTCACCCAAAGTTTGAAAACTAAAATAGCCGATTTAGAACACCAATTAGTCACTCATAAACAGCAACATTCAGATGACTTAAATCAATTACAACTGACAATTTCGCAGTTAAGTCAGCAATTAAATTACTCTAATAGCCAATCGGAATATGATTCCGCACGCGCCAATTTACAATTACTGGGCGCAACGATGCTCAACGATATTCGCGACACCACCTTGGCAAACTCAATTAAGTTAGATGAAGAAAAAAAAATGCTATCTGAATTAGATAAGTTATTTAATCAGACACATGTAGCGATTGGTAACTTAAAAAAACGAGCTGGGCATCTAAATGAGCATGCTGAAAAAAGCATGGCTACTGCAGCAGACTTAAATCATTCGGCCAATGGAATAAGTAGTTTAGTTTCATCTATCCAGCAAATTTCTGAACAAACCAATCTACTTGCTCTTAATGCAGCCATTGAAGCTGCAAGAGCAGGCGATGCAGGTCGTGGCTTTGCTGTGGTGGCAAGCGAAGTGCGCCAACTGGCCAGTAATGCTCATGATGCCAGCGCTAATATTGAAAAATTGGTCGCCACTGTCATTGAACAAACAGAACAAATTAAGAGTGTGGTCATTACCAACCAAACTTGCTCTAGGGATATTGCAGTATCGTCAGAACAAATTGATCAAGTGGTGACTGATGTATTAGAAAGCTCAGGCGTGATGAAACGAGTCATTGGTGAAGCCTCCATGACCGCTTTCTTAACAACGGTAAAACTAGATCACAGCGTATGGAAAAGTAATGTATACAGCGTGTTGGCAAATAAAGATCTAAATGCCTGTGTTAATAGCCACACGGAATGCAGACTTGGCAAATGGTATTACAAAGGCGAAGGTCAAAATTTTGCCAGTTTATCCAGTTTTAAAACTATTGAACAACCGCATACAACCGTACACAGTGCAGGCAAAGCAGCTGTTATAGCCATGCAATCGGGTGATGAATCGACTATTTTGACTCATCTTGAAACCATGGAACAGGCCAGTATCGATGTGGTTCGAGCAATCGATCACTTGCTCATGCAAAGCCAGCAATAAAATAACTTAAACCATTACAGTCCCTAAATATAAACCATTAAAAATCATTACTTAATCAACGGTTATGTGACGATTAGTTGTATTTAAAGTAATTTGCACTTTTTCAAGGTTAATAAACATCCAATACATTGATTTAAAAAAAGTATTACGGTCTAATAACATCATGGTAATTAGCACATAGTATTGTATGAGTTTTCTGAATGATTTTTTCCTGCTAAGCGATGATAGCAATACAAATGAGTTGATAGACAATTGGCGAATAAGTGCACTAAGGATAATATTATCCTCGGGCTTATTACTGTGCCTTGCGATCGCGTTTGACACCTTTAGCTCAGCCCTACAACTCAATTATTTATGGGTTATAGCGAATACTATTGGTTTTACTTCGATATTATTTTTACTGCTACTTGCCAGTAAGCGATTTTATCATGCTTGTGCTCATCTACTGCTTGTAGCCATAGTGTTGGCAAGTTTTGTAATGAACTTAACTCTAACTGACTTAACCTTAGCGAAAATTGGCAGTATGCTGATATTTGTTTGTCCAGCGATTGCACTTATATTGTTAGGTCGTAGAGTGGCAATCTGTTATGCCTTATTAAACATCGTGCCCTTTTATATCATTTTGCATGATATCAACCTGTCTCAATACACCAATATAAATAAGCAACTCCCTGATGCAAGTTGGTATATTACTGGAGTGGTTTTTCTATTTTTTAATATCTGTGTGCCTTTAGCAGTAGCAAGAACCATTGTCGCAGCCAAACGTCTCAATGAAGCAACATTAAATTCAAACGCTTATCTAAAAAGTAAAAATGAGCTTTACCACACTTTTTTTGCAGAATCGACTACCCCGAAGATCATTGTCGATGATATGGGGAAAATCACTGATGCTAACCAACAAGCTATTGATTTACTCAAATTACCTAAAACATTAAATAGCGAAACGTTATTGCTTTCGTCTGTCATGCCAAACTTAAAAACTTGTGACGCAGCTAAGCAAGAACAAATATTGCACTTCAATAATACCTATCAGCGAGTTGTCCATCAGCAACTAACCGATGCTAACTTTTGTGTTTATGAATTTCATGATTGCAGCGCAGAACAGAGCATTAAAGCTAATTTGGCCGCCATGGAACAAGAGAACAGACGTCTACGTTATCGCGATGCACAAACACAGTTGCCGAACCGAGATTGGTTTGAACTGCAATGTGACCGCCTAATAGCAAAATATCGAAAAGGCTTTTATGTGGTTGTGGCTCAAAGCGCCAATAACGACTATTTAAATATAAAATTTGGTAACCATAATTCCCAAACCATCACTAAAACAGCCTTTAAACGGCTGCGTAACGATATTGAAGGACCTTTATTATGTGCTCATATTGGACCAGGGAAAATTGCCTTTATTCTTGGTAGCCTTAACGAAACGGATCTTTATAGTGCCTTGCCTAAAATCAAACATATTTTAGATGAAGATTATAATTTACTAGGAGTTAAGTCTTCGCAATCATTTCTATTTGGTATTGCCCATTGCCCAGAACACGGAGATGCAAGCGGTAAAGTTGTCGCTCATGCTATCGAGGCGCTTAAATTAGCCAATACCCACGATGTATTTAGCTTATATGACCAAACCAATTCACAAAGCTTTTTAGAGAAATATGAAATATCGATGTTGCTCGATGAAGCACTACAACAAGGTGAGCTTACCGTTCATTATCAACCTAAAGTCACTGCATCAGGACAATGTATCGGCCTTGAAGCGTTGGCTCGATGGCACAGTCCCATTTTAGGTACTGTATCACCAGCGGTATTTATCCCTATTGCAGAAGAGTACCGAATGATCAGCCGTTTAACGGATTTGGTAGTACAAAAAGTTTGCTCGCAAATCAACCAATGGACCCAGCAAGGGCTTAACTGTGTACCGGTAGCGATTAATATCTCATTAATTGACTTCAGCCAAACTGACTTTATGTCTAAGTTAGTCAAGCATTTGGCAGACTTTACTGTCAGCCCGAAACAAATTGAGCTGGAGTTAACCGAAACTTCATTAGAAGCCAATCAAGCTCACTCGTTAATATTAATGAAAACCTTACAATCATGGGGATTCACTATCTCGGTGGATGATTTTGGCGTGGGTTATTCCAATATAGCGCGCTTAGCTGACTACCCTATCAATAAACTTAAGTTAGACCGTTCACTAATAAGCCAAGTTACCACTTCAGCTCGTCAGCAAAGCCTTGTCCGAGCCATTCATAACATGTGTGAAGAACTCAGTATAAAATGTGTTTCAGAAGGCGTAGAAACAGCTGAGCAGGTAAAGATTATGGCTGATATGGGCTGTAAGGAATTTCAAGGGTTTTATTTTTCAAAACCCATTACGCCAAAGCAATTTTTTGCTCACGTCAGTCAAAAGGGACTGGTATTTGAGCATCAAGACACTTTAATAAAAGCTTAGCAATAAGTACAAAAATAATGAGGAAACTAATCATATGAAACGTGACATACATAATAATAAAATGAGTCGGCTTTTTTACTAACTTAAAGCGACCATGGTATATTAGCGCCCATTCGTATTTGCTCATTCTGTTAAGGTTCACTCATGAAAATCGGTATTATTGGCGCAATGGAGCCAGAAGTTGTTCATTTAGTTCAAGCTATTGTACAACCAGTACATACAACAATTGCTGGCATCGAATTTATTAGCGGCAGCATTGCCGGTAAAGACGTGGTAGTAACCCGTTCAGGTATCGGTAAAGTGGCAGCCAGTATTGCGACCACATTGTTAATCGAAAAGTTTACCGCTACCCATGTAATTAACACCGGTTCTGCTGGCGGTTTTGTTGATTCATTGGCGATTGGCGATATTGTTATTTCATCAGAAGTGCGTCATCACGATGTAGACGTGACAGCGTTTGGTTATGAAATTGGCCAAATGGCTCAGCAACCTGCTGCATTTATGCCTGATAGCACCTTAGTTAATGCGGCCAAAAGTGCTGTCGCTGAATTAGGTGAAGTTAAGGCAATTGAAGGGTTAATTTGTACTGGCGACAGCTTTATTTGCGATCCTGTTCGCACAAAAGTCATGCGTGAAAACTTTCCAACAATGGCAGCTTGTGAGATGGAAGGCGCAGCGATTGCACAAGTATGTCACCAGTTTAACGTGCCATTTGTAGTTATTCGCTCGCTATCAGACAATGCAAATAATGACTCACCAGTTGATTTTGACTCGTACATAATCAAAGCAGGTATGCATTCAGCAATGATGGTTATTGCTCTATTACAACAGCTGTAATCGGTCTACACTTAGCTCGGACTCGCTATGGGCCGAGCTAAGCTCGCTTCATAAACAATACAACAGCACATTATTGAGTATCTATGGTCAATCAATTATTCAATCCTCAATTACTGAGCCAAGACGGCGGATTGCTTCAGAGCTGTTGTATTTTATTTTGTGCATTAATATTAGCTCGCTTCGCGCCAATTCCCCGAGATTTACAACCCCTATTATGGTTCAATCGTTTAGCGGTATTAATTTCCAGTAAAGTTAACCACCCAGAGCGAGCGGTGAGCCAGCAACTTATCGCTGGGATTTTAGCCACACTTATTTTGATAGTACCTAGCGGGATTATCGTCAGTTTCTTACTCAGCCTTGCCGCCTACCCATGGTTTTTCGAACTCATTATCTTGTATTTTTGTTTATGTGATTCAGCTTTTAAACCAGTAGCAGAAAAGGTCGTTACAGCAATAAAAAAGGGTAATAAGCAGGACGCAAAACAACTACTCACCCCATGGGTAAGCCAAAATACTCAAGTGTTGTCTGAAGTCGGTTTAAGTAAAACCACCATTGAGAAGTTATTCACCACTCCCATTTACGGCACCTTAGCAACCATATTGTTTTTTAGTTTAGGCGGCGCCACCATGGCATTAGTGGTGCGGATGTTAAGGCAATTAGAACATTGCTGGCCACCGTATCATCCAAACTTTCATATTTTTTCAAGTTTTGTTGGTCAATTCAATCGGGTGATTTTTTTCATTCCAACCTTGTTATGGCATTGCTCGTTAGCTATTCAGTTTGGACAACTGGGTATGAGGTCTATTTTTTCGCAGCCAATATCAGCTCAAGCCAATAAAAATCAGTTAAATAATCATTACAGCAGTTATGCGTTAGCGGCTAAGTTATTGAAAATAGAGCTTGGTGGCCCCCAGCAATTTATCGAAAATGGTAAGACAATTCGGGTCGATTTACCAAAAGTAAAAGCGGGTCCCTTGCCAGATCATCGTTACATAAGCCAAGCAATCACAGTGACACAAACCGCTAACCTATTCTGGATAAGCTTAACGTTATTATTGCCATTAATATGGACAGGATTAAGATTACTTTAAACGTATAAATCTTGTTTTAAACAGGCTATTATTTAGCAATTATGAATCAATATTTGTCTATTTTGTCTGTGCGACTTATTCGCTTGTTAATATAAGAATATTACATGACAAGGTAATTTCATTTTTACAACATATTAACCTTTTAAATAACAAAAAATTGATTATTGTCTGCTTAAAAACCTGTTTAGGAATATAGCTTTGTTCAACAACTTACATGTATCGTTAACGACTCCGGCATTATTATTCCCAGCAATTTCTTTATTGCTATTGGCCTACACTAATCGTTTTTTTTCGTTAGCGGCATTAATCCGACAATTAAGTAACGACAAAAAACCGGTGCAAGGCGAGCAAATTAAAAACTTACGCCAACGTATTATTATCATCCGAAAAATGCAAGAAGCCGGTGTCAGCAGCTTTGCCCTATGTGTGTTTTGCATGATTTTGATTTATGTTGGTTTTAACCAAATTGGTTCGGTAGTCTTTGGGTTAAGTTTATTACTGTTATTGTATTCGTTAATTTTATCTGTAATCGAGATCCGTATTTCAGTCGATGCTCTCACGATTCACCTTGAAGAGTTAAGTAAATGAGTCAGTGGATCTATTTTTTTGATTTATGTGGTACCGCGGTATTTGCCCTTTCGGGAGCGTTAGCTGCGGGCAAGCATCGTATGGACCCCTTTGGCGTTATCGTGTTGGCTTCTGTTACTGCAATTGGTGGCGGCAGTATTCGCGATGCGTTAATAGGTGCCACGCCAGTTTTTTGGATCCGCGATCCTAATTATATGCTCGTCATTCTTGCGACCGTAATAACCTGCTTAGTGTTAGTGCGTAAACCGCATAAATTACCCCCTCGCTCATTATCTATTGCCGATGCACTCGGTTTAGCACTATTTACAGTAATTGGTGCAGAAAAAGCCTTATTGCTTGAATTATCTGGTATGGTCGCGGTAGTAATGGGATTAATAACCGGTGTCGGTGGTGGTATTATCCGAGATTTGTTATGTAGGCAAATTCCAATGGTGTTGCGAACGGAAATTTACGCAACCGCTTCCATCGTTGGAGGGATCTGTTATACCTTAAGCATATTTGTCGGCATGGATAGCATGACATCGATGTTGATCGCTATGTTCAGCACGCTAATCATCCGTCTGAGTGCTATCCGCTGGCACTTATCTTTACCGGCTTTTGATTTGAAAACAAAGAGAATTTAATGTGCGAATAATCTTCATATTATGCTGTTTGCTATTGAGCTTTCCGAGCAAAGCCAATATTGGCGATATGCCACGAGAACAACAACTTGCGATGCAATACATGGAAGCGCTCACGGATCATGACTATACCGTCCTGCGTCGTTTCTACTCTCGCGACACAGTATTTTACGATAAAACAGCCAATACGACTTACACTGGTGGTCGGCATATTATTGCGTTTTTACAACGGGCTCACGAAGGCGTATTAGAATACCGTTTAAACGTAGAACACATGTTTAATACCGGCTCTCTCGTGGTGATTATCGGCAGTTACCGATTACGAGGTCCCGGCGATCAATATGGTAAACCCGGTAAAATTATCGACCTTGCAGTACCAGGCGTCACCACACTAAAATTTGATAACAATACTGAGCGCTTAATTGAACAAATGGACTTAATGGATTATCAGACCATGTCTGACCAACTTGAATCTCAGTAATGTTGCCCGCATCGATTGACCATGTATCAGACATAAAAAAACGGCTTAGTGATAAGCCGTTTTTTATTCGTTAACATTCGTGATTACTTTAAAATCACTTTAGCAAATTTGCGTTTACCCACTTGGAATACCGCTTCAAGACCTGCATTAAAAATTTGGCGACTGTCTTCAATCTTCTCGCCATCCATTTTAACTGCGCCTTGCTTAATCATACGCATACCGTCAGAGGTTGAACCCACAAGGCCTGCATCTTTAAGTAAGTTAGCAATTGCTATGCCTTCTCCCGCTTCTAATACCACTTCTTCGATGTCATCAGGGATGGCACCTTTTTGAAAACGGTCGATAAAAGCTTGATGTGCCGCTTGTGCTTGCTCTTCATCATGAAAACGAGCAATGATTTCTTTGGCTAACAAAATCTTGATGTCGCGTGGGTTTGTGCCATTTTCAACGTCTAACTTGAATTGGGCTAATTCAGTTAACGGACGGAATGACAACAGTTCAAGATAACGCCACATTAAGTCATCAGAAATCGACATCAGTTTGCCAAACATTTCGTTGGCAGGCTCGCTCACACCAATATAATTATGCGCCGATTTAGACATTTTCTTAACGCCATCTAACCCTTCAAGCAATGGCATCATGATGACAGTCTGCGGCTTTTGGCCTTCAGATTTTTGCAGTTCACGGCCCATAAGCAGGTTAAACTTTTGATCTGTTCCGCCTAATTCAACATCGGCTTTCAATGCAACTGAATCGTAACCTTGTAATAAAGGGTACATAAATTCATGGATCGCAATAGATTGACCTGATGCATAACGCTTTTTAAAGTCGTCGCGCTCCATCATTCGGGCAACGGTTTGCTGTGATGCTAAGCGGATCATGCCAGCAGCGCCTAATGGCTCTAACCAGCTAGAATTAAATTCGATGCGGGTTTTTGCTGGGTCTAAAATTTTATAGACCTGCTCTTTATAGGTTTCTGCGTTAGCAAGCACTTGTTCACGAGTCAGTGGCGGACGGGTGCTGTTTTTACCACTAGGATCACCGACCATACCGGTAAAGTCACCAATCAAGAAAATCACTTCGTGACCAAGCTCTTGAAAAGTACGCATTTTATTCAAGATGACCGTGTGACCTAAATGAATATCTGGAGCGGTAGGATCTGCACCTAACTTGATGCGTAATGGACGCCCTTCTTTGAGTTTCTCAAGCAAATCCGCTTCAAGTAATATCTCATCGGTACCGCGCTTAATCTCTGCCAATACTTGATCTAAATTCGCCATCTCTACTGCAACTCCCAGGGCTTGCACAAAAAATAAAGAGGTCTATGTTACTTGTTAGCCACAGCAAATGAAAGAGTGTACACTTAGCGGATAATAACGAAAGAGAGAAATTGGTAACAGAGTCAATGGCAAAGCTTCTTACTTTATTCACATTGCTGCCAAAAGCACATCAAATCACATTATCTTTACTGGTGATTCTAACGACATTTATTCTGATGTTTCCATCGGAAGACGCTCAAGCATCTAAACAAACCCGATTGGTAAGTCAATCTGCTGACAAATCAGATATAGAAACCAATGAACGTTATGCTATTCCCTTAGCCTTTCGCACCCCAACTGCACCGAGTCATAATGACCGTATCGTTGATGATGAATCGACTGATTTCATATCAAATGATGCCCTTGCATCAAGTGATAATAGTGAAGAAGTAAGCAGTGGCGAAACTCCTGACGATGAAGCATTTTCCCAACATCTTGCCATGTTGCAAACCAGTACTTCTGATATCGATGGCATGATTAATGATCTCGATCAGCAAGTTGCCACTCAAAAAGCCAAAATAAAACAACAAGCGGCTAACGATGATTATAGTGTTGAATACTATGAAGTCGCTAAAGGCGATACCTTAGGCGGCTTATTTAGCCGTGCAGGACTCAGCGCTAAAGATGTCTATGACATTACCCAATTACCCTTAGCGAAAAAGAATCTGCTAAAAATTATGCCGGGCGAAGAAATCGCCATCAGTAAAAATGCCCAAGGTGAATTACAAGAATTAACCTACCGCATGGATAAAGTGTCGACCTTAATTATCAGTCAACACAATGAACAATACAAAGAAACGGTGAACACTAAAGAAGTCGTTAATCGCACCTCGTTTATTAGCGCCAATATTAAAAGCAACTTTTGGAATGCCGCTGCCGATGCAGGCTTGTCTGGTAACCACATTATGGAGTTGGCCAATATTTTTGGTTGGGATGTCGACTTTGCCCTCGATATTCGCAAAGGCGATCACTTTTCGTTGTTATTTGAACAAGAATACGCCGACGGTCAATTTTTACGTAATGGCAATATTCTTGCGGCAGAGTTTATTAACCAAGGGGAACGTTACACCGCAGTACGTTATACCGACGGTGAATACTATTCAGAGAATGGCAGTAGCATGCGTAAAGCCTTTTTACGTTCGCCAGTAGACTTTAAATATGTCAGTTCTAACTTTAACCCGCGTCGCTTGCACCCAGTAACAGGGCAAATTAAAGCCCACCGCGGTGTTGATTATGTCGCCGCCATTGGCACGCCGATTAAAGCGGCTGGTAAAGGTAAAGTGGTTGAGGCTGGTTATAACCAGTTTAATGGCAACTATGTCTTCATTAAGCACAACGAAACCTACACCACTAAGTATTTACATTTAACTAAGCGCAAAGTAAATCGTGGTGAAACGGTTAAACAAGGCCAAATAATCGGTACTCTGGGTAAAACAGGCCGAGTCACTGGCGCTCATTTACATTATGAATTTATTGTAAATGGGGTTCATCGCAATCCACGAACTATCGATTTACCTAAATCAATGCCAATTGATCGCAGAGAGAAGAACAAATTCGCTGCACTCAGCAAGCAATTGATGACAAAACTAAAATCAAATCAACAACAGCAATTGGCAAGTAATTAATAAACGGTTTAATTGCTGCTTACAGAGAGTCACTTCATGTCTAAGCCAGAATATTTTATCGGTCTAATGTCAGGCACAAGCATGGATGGTGTGGATGCGGTGTTGGTTGATTTTTCGGCCGAACACCCCGTGCTAATCGCCAGCCATACAGAAGCTATTCCTGCGCATTTATTAAAAGGTTTACAGCGTTTATGTCAACCCGAGACAGATGAAATAAACCGCTTAGGTAGGCTCGACCGCAGTGTCGGCAAATTGTTTGCTCAAGCCGTTAATCACTTATTAGCGAAAACAACAGTGACTGCCGCGGAGGTTATCGCGATTGGTTCTCATGGACAAACCGTGCGTCACATGCCCAATTTAGAAATGGGCTTTACCTTGCAAATTGGCGACCCAAACACCATTGCCATTGAAACCAATATCGATGTTATTGCTGATTTTAGACGTAAAGATATCGCCCTTGGTGGCCAAGGCGCACCGTTAGTTCCGGCGTTTCATCAACAAGTGTTTGCTCAACCTGGCCACTCAAGAGTTATTTTAAACATTGGCGGCATTGCCAATATCACTTATTTACCCGGCAATAGTGAACAAGTGTTAGGTTTTGATACAGGCCCAGGTAACAACTTAATTGATGCCTTTATTCAACAAAACTTAAACCAACCTTTTGATGAAGATGGTGCTTGGGCAGATTCTGGTACTACTCATCCAGACTTACTCAAGCAGTTATTATCACACTCTTATTTTTCACTAGCCTACCCCAAAAGCACTGGCCGAGAGCTATTTAATCGAGCTTGGCTTGAGCAACAACTCGCTGACTATAGTCATTTGGATCAACAAGATATTCAATCCACATTACTTGACCTTACTTGTCATAGTATTGCCAATGACATTAATAAATTGTCACCCAATGGGGAACTGTTTATTTGCGGCGGTGGCGCGTTAAATAAAACCTTAATGCAGCGACTAGCCACTTTGGTTCCCGGCTATAAAGTCGATACTACTAGCGCTTTAGGTGTTGATGCTAAATGGGTTGAAGGGATTGCTTTTGCATGGTTAGCAATGCGTTATCACCATGATTTACCCGCCAACTTACCGGCCGTCACAGGTGCGTCACGCACTGCTATATTAGGTGGCCGCTTTAAAGCAAGATAAATACACCAATATGTGCGGTTTACTTTTGCAATTGTGGCCTCAATGTTATGATGCCCACAAATTTGCCCAATCGTTTGAAATTGGGCAAAGCCGTAACTTAAGATGAGAGTCAATATGAGCAACAAAACCAAAAGTGTGTCTGAACTGATGAATTTAACGCCAGAAGGCCGTTACGATTATATGGTTGAACAAATTAAATCAGAAAAAATCATTTGGACACTTCAAGATCAAGATGGTTGCGTAATGTTAACCACTGAAGATGAAGATTGTATTCCAATGTGGCCATCTGAAGAAACGGCTGCACTTTGGGCTGTTGATGAATGGAAAGACTGTGAACCATTAGCTATTCCACTAGACGAGTTTCAAGAACGTTGGGTGAGCGGCATGGAAGATGATGATTTATTTATTGCAGTGTTCCCAGTACAAGAAGACTTAGGTGTCGTTGTGCCGCCGTTTGAAATGAACGAACGCATTTCACCAAAGAAACAACAAAAGCATTAATGTGTTATGACAATAATCAGCTCTGAATCAAACGAAGTAGATAAGGTAACCGTCAAATCACGTTTACCTAAACGACTTATTGGCTTAATGGTTATCTATACATTATCGTCCATCAGTGGATTAATGGCCGCCAGTTCACTATCAGAGTTAAGTGCAATGTTATGCATTTTGACCTTGATGATGGTATTAGCAATTATCGGTCGCCAAAAAGCGGGCTTATATCTACTGCGGGTTTACTGTCTCTTGCAACTGCTGTTGTATAGCCTGCTACCGATTATAATGTATGACCCTGATAATTTGGTTGCCGGACCAACGACATTTGATTTTGGTTTATTTCAAGCCGTAGTGCCTGATTGGCTTATATACTCGGTGCTGATTACGTTAGGTATTGTGCAAGTGTGGATTAGCTTTAATACTAAAGTGAAAGCGTGGTTTAAACCGCGAATGAACCTCAACATTATGAGTAGCTGATAAGCGGTTGTATTATACCATTTCCATTAATTATGTGACCAATCAGAGTCGCTCAGACTGTTCAGTTTGAGGCGCATTGTTGAAACAATGGGTATTCTCTTTTAAAGCAATGCAACAAAGAAATGGACTGTCTGAGCGTCTCCTGCAAGGCGGGTTTCTGTGCCTTCTATGCTGCTTAATAGCATTTTGACGTAGAGCAACTATGCCTACAATCCTATTATTTGCCTAGAAGGCACAGAACTCCCGCTGAATGACCAGATAATTAGTGGAATTGGTATTATTCAAAGATGTTGTCCAGAAATCAAAAAAGCCGTCGAAAGACGGCTTTTTATTATATAAATCCATTCTAAAGTGAGGGAGTTATCTCGTCTATAGCGTGGTTTATTGCTGCAGTGAAACTCATTACACTGAGAAACTAGCCCCGCAGCCACATGTCGTGGTCGCATTAGGATTTTTAACAAAAAAGCGTGAACCTTCAAGACCCGATGTATAATCCACTTCACCACCAACAAGGTACTGAAGACTCATTGGATCAACAACCAACTGCACACCTTGCTTTTCAATGGTGAAATCACCTTCGTTGACTTTTTCATCGAATGTAAAGCCATACTGAAAACCAGAGCAACCGCCACCTGTTACATATACACGAAGCTTTAATTCAGGATTCTGTTCTTCTTCTAACAGACCTTTTACTTTTATCGCCGCCGCATCGGTAAATTGGATCGGCATTGTTGCATCAACTTGTTCAGTCATTACTACCTCTTACTTCGGTTTCTACTGAGAATTATCCTTTACCTGACTATTTTGTTCAAGTATTACCCGCAGTTCTTTTTCACCCATCAATAGCTCTGGCACATTAAACACTTGTTCAATCTCACCGCCTTTTACCCCACGACTCGCAGCGACCTTCACTTTGACCATAATTCGTTGTAAATTAAAACCACTTGGCAGCACAAAATCGCTGTCCATAATTTGAAAGTAATTGAACTCAAATTCCAGTTTTTTATTAATTAACTCGCTCAAAGACAGTTCGGCTGGCTCGCCATTTAGTGTGCCGAGCAACAATATTGTGGCGTTGGTTTTCACTTTCACTTTGCGTTTTTGCAACTGGGTTAAGATTAATCGTAACTGATATTGCTCGGGAGCTACACCTTGAGATAATTCCACCCCATGAATTGCCACCCCTTCAACATCAGCATCGGTAACCATAACACTGCGATAAAATGCTAATTCTTTTTCTAACGCTTTCTGTTCAGATAATTGCTGACTAAACATTTCTTGCATTTCTTTATTGGCATTATCAGCAATACTTAACGCTAAATTTCGACTTGCAAGCGCTTGCGCTTGCGTCTCGAGTTCTTGCAATAATTTACGCTTACCACTGGCGCTATTAGGTGTAGCCTCTGGTGCAAATGAAAGCCATAGGTTAAAACTTATAGCTCCCAGCAAAAAACATACGATCATTAACCCTATTAAGTATATGCTTGATGTCCGGTTTTTACGTTCTAAAACTTGCAGTCTGTCTAACCAGCGGTGATAATTTAACATTACGTTACAACCTTTTAATAAAATACAGTATGCTTAATGAAGCTTATTTGCTTAGGGCTTATATTTCTGTAAAGCTTAACATCTTGTTCAAATCCTATGCATTGTAGATAAGGTGCTAATGATAATAATTTGCTTGCCAAATAAAGCTTTGCCAGCCAACGTAAAGAGCTAAAAAAACATGCGCAGGCAGTACTTTGACCTGTTAAAAGGCGTTAGTGCAAATTGATGGAGAGTAATAACATGACACATACGCGTTATCGGCCAATCAATAAACAACTGCCAAAGACAACCCTAAAATATCCACAGACCTTAGAGTCAAACCGTGCAATTTAAGATAAATAAAGCCGCTATTATTCACGCAAAAAGAGCTACGCGCAAATATCTACGTAACGAATTTAGAGATAAGTTATCTCAGGCTAAAATTAGTGTGCAACTTTGTGCACTCGCACTGTTGTTTGCCATCATTGCCTC
The DNA here is from genome assembly GCF_014164215.1 of Shewanella sp. SG44-2. NCBI lineage: Bacteria > Pseudomonadati > Pseudomonadota > Gammaproteobacteria > Alteromonadales > Shewanellaceae > Shewanella > Shewanella sp. SG44-2. Next base: position 25,616 of record NZ_JACJEU010000010.1, on the reverse strand, counting down.
ACTAGTGATCATCTTATTCCGGTTAAGCTTGGTGTGGGCAGAACAATACCTGCATGCAGATTCCATGAGCTTTAGCTCAACCTTAAGCGATTGGCGATCTTACTTACCTTTAATTGGTGCATTGCTTATTTGGTTGCTGTCATTGTTGGGATCAAAGCGATACAGGCGCATGGGCATTGCTTATGTATTGCATCGATTTAAATTGCACTACGGTAAGGTACCGCTTCAATCAGCTGCTGGACAGTTTTTCCAAGCATTAATCGCGCTGATGACCAATTTCTCTGTCGGAAAAGAAGGCCCTGCAATTCACTTAGGCGCGGTGAGCGCCAGTGTTATGGCTGAGAAGTTTTCATTACCAGACAATAGCGTACGCATTATGTGTGCTAGCGGTATTGCCGCCGGTATTGCCGCCACCTTTAACGCACCACTTGCTGCGGTTTTGTTTGTATTTGAAGTCATTGTACGAGAGTACAAAATTCATTACTTCTTCCCTATCATGCTATCTGCCATTTGCGGCGCGGTATCAAGCCAACTTGTGTTTGGTAATATTCACGAATACGATTTGATCAATGTGATCCATATTCCGCTCGATCATTATCCCATTTTACTCATTGGCGGGCTTGCGCTGGGATGTGTCGCTGCCCTATTTAACTTTTCACTGATGAAAGTTACTGCGACAGGCCAGCACTGGCCATTAATTTATCGACTACTCATTGCTGCAGTAGTCACAACGCTAGTTGGTTTAGTCATGCCACAGGCATTAGGCTCAGGCGATTTCGCCATTAATGAAGCCATTAGTGAGCATCCTAGTTTACTGTTTTTAATCGCGCTGTTATTAGCAAAAATGTTGGCGACCATTGCGGCTATTGGCTTTGGCGTACCTGGCGGACTCATCGGCCCTCTCTATGGTATTGGCGCATTAATCGGAGCAATTCTAGCTCTAGTCAGTAGCTTAATATTTCCGTCAATTGCGCCTTATGTTGGGTTATATACCGTGATTGGGATGACGGCGATGATGGGGGTTTGCTTGAGTGCCCCCCTAGCAGCATTAGTAGCACTTCTTGAATTAACCAACGATGCTTCGATTATTTTACCGGCCATGTTTGTCACCATTCCAGCATTTTTGGTCGCGTATCAAGGATTTAACACTAACTCTATCTTACTAAAACAACTAGATATTATGGGGCTTGGTTACAAAGTCGCTCCGCTTAATCAAGGGTTGCAAAAGAAAGGTGTTAGAGTGTTAATGGATAAGCGATTTGTCATTGTGAATGATGATGATGAACTGCTACTTGAAGTACTAAAACGGGCAGCAGGTCGCCCAGTACTAGTGCGTAATGCTGAGGGAGAAATTGAAATGCTGCGCCTTGAAATGCAGTCCTTTGAAGATTCGACCACGCTATCACGTCTTCCTATGCCGGGGTTACCTGACACTGCCACCTTAAATGAAGCCTATGAAGCACTGGTCGCGAAACGCTCCGGCGAAGTGTATATCTATCGAGGCACGAATCAAAAAGTGGTTGGGGTAATAAGTTGGGCTAATTTACTTCAAGAAATTCGCTCAGGTCAGGTATAGTCCCAACCGATCCTCGGTATAACCTCTCACTGAGATACCGAATGGAATAAACCAATTCAATCTATCTATTTATAAAATAGGCCTATTGGCTAGCAAGACACATTAACACCTTGATAGCAGGTTATTTTACAAGAAAACTAGAATGCTTAAATATTGGGATAATAAGCGTGTCAAGAAACGTTAAGTTACCCAAAAAGAGGCTACATTAGCGCTATGAAGCTTGAGAGGTCTGTAAGTATGCTGCTCATTCAGCTGCTAAATTAATCATAAAGTCGAGCAACTCAATTCAGTTAAAATATAAACTAAAACCCTCTGAATGTTCTTCATAGCAGCAAGTGAATCTCAAAGTTCAGCACGGTTATTATATTTATCTGGTGGTTATTTTCTGCTACAATTTTGCCTCAGCCACCCTACACATAATCTCTATAACACTCTATATAATAATACGGTAAAATAGCATGCTGTTCTGGTGAATATTTTGCCCCCAAACTTTGGAAATCAGGCTGATGACACAGTTCGAAGGTTCACATATCCTTTCAGTAAACCAGTTAGATCTGGATTCGATTAACACTATTTTCAACGTCGCTAACAAAATGACCCCTTATGCTTTGCGTGAAAAACGCACCAAAGTGTTGGAAGGTGCCATTTTAGGCAATCTGTTTTTTGAACCCAGCACCCGAACTCGTGTCAGCTTTGGCTGTGCCTTCAATTTACTTGGCGGACATGTAAGAGAAACCACAGGAATGGCATCATCGTCATTATCTAAAGGCGAGTCGCTTTACGATACCGCCCGAGTGCTCTCGACCTATTCTGATGTGATTGCTATGCGTCATCCAGATGCCTACTCCGTCAAAGAGTTTGCTGAAGGCAGTCGAGTGCCAGTGATCAACGGCGGTGATGGGCCAAATGAACATCCAACTCAAGCCTTGCTGGACTTGTTTACCATCAAAAAAGAATTAAGCCATTCAGGTATGGGTATCGATGGTATGCATATTGCCATGGTGGGTGACTTAAAATATGGTCGCACTGTGCATTCACTTTCTCGCTTACTTTGTATGCATAAGGACATTAAGTTCACATTGATATCGCCAAGTGAGCTAGCAATGCCTGACTATGTGATCGCCGACATTGAAAATGCTGGCCATAAGATCACAATAACCGAACAACTTGAAGGTAATTTACATAATGCGGATATTTTATATCTTACCCGTATTCAAGAAGAGCGCTTTCCGTCACAGGAAGAAGCCAATAAATACCGTGGTAAGTTTCGCTTAAATCACAATATTTATACGCAGCATTGCAAATCAAATACGGTGATTATGCATCCATTACCTCGTGATTCACGCGCACAAGCAAATGAACTCGACAATGATTTAAACAGCCATCCAAGTTTGGCTATTTTTAGACAAGCCGACAACGGCTTACTTATACGTATGGCACTTTTTGCATTAACACTTGGAGTTGCAAACCAACTCGAAAAGTATGAGTGCCCAGTAAACTGGTATTCACGTAAAGCCGATAGATAATTGGCACATAATATTAAGGATTAGACATGACCCGTTCCGAAGTTTTATTTGAACAGGCTAAAAAAACCATTCCTGGTGGCGTTAATTCACCTGTACGCGCCTTTAATGGTGTCGGTGGTTCACCTTTGTTCATTGAAAAAGCTGATGGCGCTTATATTTTTGATGCCGATGGTAAAAAGTACATCGATTATGTAGGTTCATGGGGACCGATGATTTTAGGCCATAACCACCCTAAAATTCGCCAAGCGGTATTAGACGCGGTTGATAATGGCTTGTCATTTGGTGCGCCGACTGAACTTGAAGTGAAAATGGCTGAAAAAGTCATTTCGATGGTGCCATCAATAGAACAAGTTCGTATGGTCAGTTCAGGCACTGAAGCCACCATGAGTGCAATTCGTTTAGCCCGTGGTTTTACTAACCGTGACAACATTTTAAAATTTGAAGGTTGCTACCATGGTCATGCTGACTGCTTATTAGTAAAAGCAGGTTCTGGTGCACTAACGTTAGGACAACCAAGCTCTCCTGGCATTCCTGAAGATTTTGCTAAACACACCTTAACTGCAACCTATAACGACCTTGATTCTGTCCGCGCTATATTTGAACAGAATCCTGAAAGTATCGCTTGTATCATCCTTGAGCCTGTTGCCGGCAACATGAACTGTATTCCACCAGTGGAAGGGTTTTTACAAGGTTTACGTACAATTTGTGATGAATTCGGTGCGTTACTGATTATTGATGAAGTGATGACCGGCTTCCGTGTATCTATGAGCGGCGCACAAGGTCACTACGGTGTAACGCCAGACTTAACCACACTAGGTAAAGTGATTGGCGGCGGCATGCCTGTGGGCGCATTTGGTGGCCGTAAAGATGTTATGCAATTTATCGCACCGACAGGTCCTGTCTATCAAGCGGGTACGTTATCTGGTAATCCTATTGCGATGTCGGCAGGCTTAGCGCAAATGGATGCATTGTGTGAACCCGGTTTATATGAAGCACTAGCTGACAAAACAAAGCGAGTTGCAGAAGGCTTTAAAGCCGCAGCAGACAAACATGGTATTCCATTAAATATTACTTATGTGGGTGGCATGTTTGGTTTCTTCTTTACTGAAGATAACACGCCAATGACCTCGTTTGCCCAAGTCACAAAATGCAACATGGAGCATTTCCGTCATTTCTACCATGCCATGTTAGATGAAGGTATTTATTTAGCGCCAAGTGCTTATGAAGCAGGCTTCATGTCTATGGCTCATGGTGATGCTGAAATTGAATATACTTTAGCTGCTGTTGATCGCATTTTTGCGGCAATGAAATAAATCAACTTCATCGCTTAACCTCATTTTAGGTTAAGCAAACTGTTGGTAACAAAAATAGGATAAATAACTAAGTTGTTTATCCTATTTTTATTTGTGTTAACAAATTTCTATCCCCTTTCTCCGAGTTCATTATTTTATCCACGACTTTGGTCGATAATTAACGAAAAAAACTGTGATCTATATTGCGAAAACGCCCGTGGTGTGATGTGATCGCCCCGCCAAACGGAAAGCTTAATTCAACCTTAAAATAAAGACTGAATTAGGTTAGCAAAAATTCATGGTAATGATGTTGATTACCTACAACACAAAGTTGGAATTGCAGTCATGCTACATACCTTTCTCATCTCACTTGCAGTGCTTGCGCTGTTAAGTATCGTGCTCGAAGAAGTTACCCATATTAATAAAGCCAAAACCACCTTGTTCCTTGGCTGTATAGCTTGGATCACCTTGTTTATTGCTTCTGGCAGCCCAGAAAAAAGTAAACTCGTGGGTGAAAATCTTAATGAAAACTTATTAGAAATTGCCACGTTATGGCTGTTTTTAATGTCAACTATGACCTTTGTTGCTTACCTAAATGCTAAAGGCATGATCCAAGTATTGGTGCAAAAAATATTTCCACAGCAAGTGTCGGTTCGCATGTTGATGATCCAAGTGGGGATGTTTTCGTTAGTGCTGTCGACTTTTTGTGACAACGTGACTGCCACCCTCGTGTCATTAGGTTTACTAACAACCTTTAATTTAGACAAACAAATGCGTCGCCGTATGGCAGTGTTAATTATCTTTGCGGTGAACTCTGGCGGGGTTGCTTTAATCACAGGCGATGTCACTACTTTGATGATTTTCCTTGCCGGTAAAGTGCATATTTCTGAGTTGTTAATCCTGTTTATTCCTGCAGGCATTAGCGTCATGCTCCTAGCAATATTGTTTTCTCTCAAAGCTGAAGGTCATGTGAGTACGACTCCAATTGAGCAAAATTACAATACCGTTGATATTGTCATCGGAGTAATTTTCTTCACCACCATCGTATTAACCATGGTACTTAACGTGCTATTTGGCGTTCCTCCTGTATTAACTTTCTTATTTGGCTTATCGGTAATGTTCTTGGTGGGTCGCACTAACAAGAGTAAAACCGAAGAAGTTCAGGTATTAGAATACATTCGCCAAGTTGAGTTCGACACCCTACTGTTCTTCTTAGGTATCTTGTTACTGGTTGGTATGCTTAAAGAGATTGGTACGCTTAACCTATTAACTGAAGTCTATGGCATGTATAACCCAAGCATTTCTAACTTCTTTACCGGTGTCGGTTCTGCATTATTAGACAACGTGCCACTAACCGCAGCATTATTAAAAGCAGATCCCGTACTGACAACAGCACAATGGTTAGGCTTAACTTATTCGGTTGGTGTAGGCGGATCGTTATTAATCATCGGCTCGGCGTCAGGCATCATCGCGATGAGTAAAGTTGAAGAACTAACATTTGTAAGCTACTTAAAATATGTTCCAGCGTTATTATTATGCTACTGCATAGGCTATGGATTAACGCTGTTTTTAGCCAATAACATTCACGGCTAATATTACGATTTTTCAAATAAAACAAAGGCGCTAATAGCGCCTTTGTTTTGTCTGTTACATGCCAACATAGACTTAACGTTAAACCGCTCTAAATTGCTGGCACTCTAAATTGCTCGCCGTCAATTTCTAGTACGATATCTCGTGGTCGAATTTCTACAATCGTCAGCTTATTCTTAATCATATCGCCCTGCTGTAATTCAACCCCATCGACACTTAACCAACGGTTACTTGGTTCTGTCGAATATACATGGGCATTAATATTAAACTCGGGTACTTGTAACTGCACGCTCGCGGGTAAGTCACCATACTTAGGGATTTGCTGATTGGAAGGTCGAGGAATAGGATCCAATTTTGTTGACGTCACTTGTTGATTAGCCGACTGTTCATATTCAACGTCTTTAAGCGCAGTTTCAAACGCAGCAATCAAATTACTCTGCTCTTTAATTGATGGTGCTTTAACAGAGGCGAAATCGACGTCTTCTGCGGCAGCATTCACTTGCAAGCGCAATGCTTCAAGCTCAGCTAAACCTCGGCGATTAGCTTTAGCACCCAATACAATCGCTTCTCGCAGCTGTGCCTGTTGACGATTGTTCTCTTGTGTTTGATATTCATCAACTCTGCTATCTTGCTCACTTTGATAATTAACCTGTTCAGAACCGGTTTGCTGAGAGTTGAATTGTTGAGAGTTAGCTTGTTGAAAACTGCGCTGTCCATCATTTTCTTGCAGGTATAATTCATTCACACCAGAAGACTCAGCGTAACCATTGTTATTATAACTTGCTGCTTGCGTGTTCATTACATTCGTATTGAACGGTTTGGCAATAGGCAATGCCACCTTACCCGCTAAACGAATATCATCGTTACTTTGCACTGCGGGTTCATATTTTTTAACGGTCGATGCTTCAGCTGCTTTATTTGACGTAACAGTGACAGGGGCCGTGACAGCTTGCAGTGCATTAGAGCCACTGGATTGGACTGTCGTTAACGATGTTGATGGTGACTGTAATAGCACACTCATACCCCATGCAGCGCCAATACCCAAGGCAATGGCTACGGCCAATAGACTATACTTATTCAACTTATTTGAGCTGTTAGATTGCGATGTATATTGAGGCGGCTGCGTCGACATAATATCGACAACATCACCTTGTTGCTGCTTTTTACGGTTAACCGCATCTAATAAAATTGACATTAACTGCGCACCTCAGAGGCACTTAAACGTGGGCCTTGCTGGCTCAAATATAAGTTAAGTTGCACCAAAGTCTGATTGCCTGCTATACCGTCTGGTTTTAAACCATGTTGACGTTGAAAAGTCATTAATTGTTGCTCTAATTCACTATCAAACTGTGTCAGTAGTCGTGCACGTCTTTTGTTAACTAACGCTAAGCTATTTTCAAGCCATTGTACTTGCGCCACACTAGAAGACTGGCCAATTTCTCGCGGTAAGATACTGTCTGGTTGCCACAAAATTTCGAAGGTGCCGCTAAAGTGGCGATCAAACCAATCTTTATTCACCCAAAACTGTTGCTCGCCTAATTGCAGTAGGATCTGCTCGGCTTGACGCTCAACAATTACACCATAAAATACGTTCGCTTGTGCGTCTTGCAAGTAAGCAACCGCAGGGTAATTAAGGCGCATAATACTGTGCCAATTACCTTGTTGCTGGTAACAGGCTAAATCTTGTTGTTGTGCCGCCTGACAAGCAGACAAGCCGATAATAGGTTGTTTATTCCACAAGCCGAATAATCCGGCAAAGGCATTGTCAATGCTACTACTTTGTAGCATGGCTTGACGCATAATTTGTTGTTGTGCATTGGCAACTGGAGTTGCTACTTGAACTTGCTGAGGCTGAGTTTGTGCAGCTTGGTTTATCTGACTTGGAATAGATGCAGGCGTTTGATTGACTAGGCTAAATTGCGCTTGAACATCTGCTATCGCCGCATTGGCACTCATATTGTTTTCAATGGCTGAGCGATTAAACAGATAGAATGATAAACCAAAAGCGAGCACTAACGCTGTAGCGGCAATAAATGGCCAGCGTTTATCGCCAGGTACATCAATATCACCCAATACTTCGACAGCCGCTTGATTAACCATTTTATGATCGATCGGAACCTTAGCTTGCCCATAACCAGCCATTAATGCACGTTCACATAATAAGTTGGTTAAACGCGGAATACCGCCAGAATGTTTATGCAACGCGTTTATCGCTTTACGCGTAAATAAAGGCTCATGCCTACCAGCCACTTGCAAACGATGCAGCACATATAAAGCAATTTCATCTTTATTTAGCGGCAGTAAATGATAGCGAGCAGTGATCCGCTGCGCTAACTGACGTAAGTCTTGGCGCTTTAGCAGTTGTTGTAATTCGGGCTGGCCAATCAAAATCACTTGCAGCAGTTTTTTGGTATTAGTTTCTAAATTGGTCAACAAACGCAGCTGTTCTAATACTTCAGAACGCAGATGCTGTGCTTCATCAATAATCAGCACCGTATTACGACCATTTTTGTGATTATTCAGTAAGTACATGCTGATTAAATCTGTCAGCTGCTTTAACGTCGGATTATCACCATACTTAATTTCTAGCTCATCACATAGCGTGGCCAAGAGTTCAAGCTCAGTCAATGATGGATTAAGAATAAACGCGGTATCGGTATTATCGGGGATTTGTTGTAATAAACAGCGAGAAACAGTGGTTTTTCCAGTGCCGACTTCACCCGTTAATAATACAAAACCACCGGTTTCACCAAGGCCGTAGGTTAAATGAGCCAACGCCTCACGATGACGGTCACTTAAGAACATATAATGAGGGTTAGGCGCGATAGAAAATGGGTTATCGTTTAATCCATAGAAGGCTTTATACATTCGACCAAAAATCCTTATTTGAAACTGACGGCTCACGTTAATGCTTGTATGACAGCTTGTCAAAAGTTAGCCGTAAAAATCTAACTCTGATAAGATTTAAGCTACTTATTATTACACGTTGTGATACGCCATGAAGATTTATTTAGTAGGTGGGGCCGTACGCGATACCCTTCTTAAACAAACTGTCGTTGATAAAGATTATGTGGTTGTTGGCAGCAGCGTAGAAGAAATGCTCGCATTGGGTTATCAGCAAGTCGGTAAAGACTTCCCTGTTTTTTTACACCCTAAAACTCAGCAAGAATATGCACTAGCTAGAACAGAACGGAAAACCGGTTATGGCTATCAAGGTTTTAGTTGTGATGCCAACAAAGATGTCACCCTCACCGAAGACTTATTACGCCGTGATTTAACCATTAATGCCATCGCACAAGATGAGCACGGCACATTGACGGACCCGTTCCACGGTATCGCAGATATTAACGCTAAAATACTTCGCCATGTGTCAGATGCCTTTACTGAAGATCCTTTACGCGTGTTACGTGTGGCCCGTTTTGCAGCTCGATTTCATCACTTAGGGTTTACTATTGCACCTGAAACCTTACAGTTAATGACCGACATAGCTAATAGTGGTGAATTGGATCACCTCACCCCAGAACGCGTATGGCAAGAATGTGATAAAGCATTAAGCAGCCAAAGTCCGCAGGTTTTCTTCGATGTGTTAAAGCAATGCCAAGCATTAATCGTATTATTTCCTGAAGTTGATGCGTTGTTTGGGGTGCCGCAACCTGAAAAATGGCATCCTGAAATAGACACTGGCATTCACACCCTCATGGTTCTCGAGCAAACTAGTCTGTTAAGTGACAATAAAGCGGTACGTTTTGCCGCGCTGGTTCACGACTTAGGGAAAGCGTTAACCCCAGAACAAGAGTGGCCTAAGCATCATGGTCACGGCCAAAAAGGCTTGCCGGTCATTAAAAAGCTTTGCGCACGAATTAGAGTGCCAAACGAATACCGTGATTTAGCTTTATTAGTCAGTGACCAACACCAAAATATTCATAATGCGTTTGAACTAAGAGCAGAGACCATCGTCAAACTATTTGATAAAGGTGATTTTTGGCGAAAACCACAACGCTTAACAGAGTTATTATTATGTTGTCATGGCGACTTAAGAGGGCGAACTGGATTTGAACAAGCACCCTATCCACAAGCCGAATATTTACAACATTGCTATGCGTTAGCCAGTAACGTCGATGTGCAATCGATTATTGCAGCGGGTTATCAAGGAGCACAAATTAAAAGCCAACTTCAGATAAAGCGAGCTGAAACGATTAATCACTATAAAATACAATACATTGACAGCAAATAGCTACATTAGACATTACCTATTTAGGCTTTTATGAAAAAAAGCGGAAAAAAGCAATTTTTAACAGGGAATTAGCAATAAATCACTAAGATTTATATAAATTCGGCAATTAATGATGCTTTTAGCCCAGTAGACTTGCAATTTTCATTTATTTCGCTATTTTAAATAAACATTCTTATATTTGCCTATAGCAAATAAAAAAATCTGTGACATAATTACGCCGTTGCAAAGGCACATGCCGTTGCACTATTTAACAACCTATATATTAAGGGATTTACCCATGAACAAGAAAGTACTGATGATTGCTGGTGTTGCGATGACTGCTTTATTAGGTGGTTGTGCTAACACTACTGCTTTAGAAGAAAGCGTAGCAAACCTAGGTAACAAAGTTGATCAACTATCAGCACAAGTTGGTTCTTTAAAGTCTGAGCAAAGCAAGCTATCTGCTGATGTTAAAGGCGCTAAAGCTGCTTCTATGGACGCACAAGCCGAAGCTAAACGTGCTAACGACCGTTTAGACAACATGGCTTCTTCTTACAAAAAGTAAGAATAGTTATTAAAAATTAGCTTATTTACATAGGTTGATTATTAGGGCTTGATTGTTGATGCAACTACTTTCAGTAGTACTTCAACATCAAGCCTTAATTATTTGTGCTAGTTTTACAAAACGGTATCAAGCGGTATCAAGCGGTATCAAGCGAAAAATCTAAACACCTACTGCTTATCCATACCAGCTTTTTCACTCTTTAATCTAAGCATTTTTCAACCATTTAATCTTTCTAAACAATCTCACAAAAATCTTAGCACCAGCTCTTATAGTATCTAGCCGCGAAGCGTCCTAGCTCTTAGGCTCTAACACTCTCACCGCATTGTCGTCCTTATCGCTTATCATCGCTTAACACCGCTCACAACCAATTTCAGCTCTTATAGCATCTAGCCGCGAAGCGCCCTAGCCCTTAGGCTCTAACGCTCTCACCGCATTGTCGTCCTTATCGCTAGTCATCGCTTAACACCGCTCGCAACCAATTTTAGCTTGTATATCATCTAGCCGCGAAGCGCCCTAGCCCTTAGGCTCTAACGCTCTCACCGCATTGTCGTCCTTATCGCTTTCCATCAGCTTTTACATTTTTATAAGCGTTTTTTGAGCGTTATGATCTGCCAATCAAACTCTAACTCACTAATTGCGGTCGATTTAACTTGATGCTTTAGCTGATCATTAGCACGCCAACCAAATACCGACATATCAAGGAGTGTTAATGCCTGCTCACCGGTCACAGATTGAGTAAATACCACTTGTTGCTGAGCATCAATTTCAACATCATTAGGTAAATTTAACTGTAACGGTTTTTCGACTAAGTCTGGATAAACTTGTTGTTTAATTTGCCATAAATGCCTAATACCAGGCTGCAACAATACAATTCGACCATCATCTTTTAAAATCCGAATGCATTCTTTCCCCTTTAACGGTGAATCAAGAACCGTCACGATATCGACTGATTGCGAGGCAAAGGGCAATTTTTTTAGTGCCAACAGCAATAAATTCGCCGGTGTTTCAGATTTTGCCGCTGCAAATATTGCATTTTCAGCATCAGTAATGCCCCAGTGCTGGCACGATACCTTTGCTTCAACTAGCGCAGGAACAAGCTGACGCAAATAATATCCATCAGCGCATTGGTAATCGATATGCTGTAATTCTGCATCACTATTAGAAGCACATAAGTCCAGCAGTACTGCTTGAAGTTGTTTAATTAACGGTGCAAACAAACCTGTTTCTAATAAAAAATGTCGCCCACGCATTTGCTGGCGAGACTCCACTTGCGGCTTACTCTTGCCTTTTACGTTGCTCAGCAGTGGCCAGTAACCATTAGGATGTTTATCAAAATGATGTTTGTTGTCGCAATAAAATCCCGCTGAAGCTTGATGTTGATTTAGTGGAGCTGAACACACTGGACATAATAAAGATAAAGTCATAATTACACTGATAGTTAATTGAAAGATGGTAAAACAAAAACGGGTAGAAATACCTAGTATGGTAAGCCTACCCGCTATGCAAACAAAAGTCGCTTAAATGCTTATCTTAAAGATAGAGCAATCCAAGCAATAACGCACCAAGAGCAAGGCGATATAATACAAACGGCGTCATGCCTATTTTGCTAATAAATTTTAAAAAGAAATGAATACATAAATACGCAGCAACGAATGAAACAACAATCCCTAAACCAAGTGCTTGGTAGTCAATAGGGGCAGGACTGCTAACCAAGTCTTTTGTCACCAGTAACGCAGCACCAAAGCTCACAGGAACAGACATAAGGAATGAAAAACGAGCAGCTGCATCACGTGTTAACCCTAACATCAGTGCTGCTGTCATCGTGGCGCCAGAGCGCGACGTGCCAGGTATTAATGCCATTGCCTGCGCTAAGCCGATAAGCAAAGCCTTTTTCCAACCCATTTGAAATTCAGTTAACTGTGCTTTTGACATTCTATCTGCTGCCCACAACAATAAACCAAAAACAATCGTGGTTATCGCTATCACTAAAGTATTTCTGAAATGGGTTTCAATAAAGTCTTTGGCAGTAAATCCTACAATTACAGCTGGGATAGTCGCTAAAATAATCCACCAGGCGAGTTTACTTTCTTGAGTTTGTTGCTTGCTAGCTAAGCTGGTGAACCAGGCTTTAGCCAGTACCACAATCTCATGACGAAAATAAATGACCACGGCAAATAAAGAGCCTGTATTAACTGCCACATCAAATGATAAACCTTGATCTGCCCAACCTAATATTTGTGATGGTAAAATTAAATGTGCCGAGCTAGAAATAGGCAAAAACTCCGTAAGCCCTTGGATTAATGCCAGCAGAATAACTTGAAACGTTTCCATATTTGTCCTTGTTAGAGTTTAACTTATCAATTGGTTATAACGTGTTGGTAGGTAATAGTTCTGGTGGGAACTCAAATACAATAGGCCACAATTGTTGACACTGTTTGTCATAATTCTGCCAAAGTGTTTGATAGGTTTGTAACGTCACCGGATGAGACAGATTAGGGACTAATTCTGCCAAAGGCCACAATACAAACGCATTAAACAAAATTTCGCCACGAGGCAATTCAACGGGGATGTCACAAATAACATCGTCATACAGCAACAAATCAATATCAAGGCTCCTTGGGCTGAATTTCTTCTCACCTCTAATACGGCCATTGTCTTGTTCAATTTGTTTAAATGTCGTCACAACCTGTGCAATTGACAAATCGGTATCAGCCGCGGCCACCATATTTAAAAAATTAGTGCCTTTAAACCCTACAGATTCACTCTCAAAAACCCGTGATAATTGTAATGGGCCAAAACATTGCTGTAAATCAACCAAACCGGCTTTAAGATGTTTCTCTGGTGAAATATTAGTGCCCAAACTTATGTAAATACGTGCCATTGACTGACCTAATGCTAAACAGTAAAAAAATAACAGTTAAATGCTACCGCGTTCGATCTCGACACCGACAGAAACAGCATGAGGTATTGCACCTGGTTTCATCACAACCACTTTAACCCAAGGCACATTAAATTCGTCTTGCAAACAATGCGCAATCATTTCAGCGACCGTTTCAATCAATTCAATCGGATTCTCAGTAATTAAAGCCGTTAAACGATTTGATACCGTTTCATAACACAATGCATTTTCGTAACTATCACTGGCGGCCGCAAGACGATTATCCCAGGCCATATCTAAATCGATAAGCAATGTTTGATGAAGTTTTTTTTCCCACTCATAGATACCAATAATGGTCTCTATCGCTAACTGGCGGATGAGTACTTTATCCATAAAAATCCCTACCTTAATCGATGTAAAAAGACGTCAAATTCATCTTAATCAAACTTTATTACCGATTATATGCCTAATAAACACATTTAAGCTTCTTCCTAATGAATTAAAACAGTAGGATAGGCGTTGTTGTTCAATTAACATCAACAAAATGGTTAATGTTAACGCGAAGACAGCTTCAGTGGATACTGAAAATGACTTGTCTCACAAATGAATGCGCGATGATACCCTAAGAAGAGTAAGGAAACCAATTTGAACGCCGTTACAGTCACCATTTTGATGATCATTGCCGCCTACCTAGCGGGTTCGATCTCAAGTGCCGTACTGGTCTGTAAATTAAGAGGTTTACCTGATCCAAGAACCAACGGCTCCGGCAATCCCGGTGCCACTAATGTGTTACGCATTGGTGGAGTCAGTTCTGCAGCTCTTGTGTTATTTTTTGACATGCTCAAAGGCGCCCTGCCTTCTTATTTGGGCTATAAAATGGGACTTGATGCAGCATCATTAGGTTTTATCGCTGTCAGCGCCTGCCTAGGGCATATATTCCCAATATTTTTTGGCTTTAAAGGCGGAAAAGGTGTTGCTACAGCCTTTGGTGCAATGGCCCCCATTGGCGGTGATTTAGCGCTATGCCTCATCCTCACTTGGATTGTATTTTTACTATTAACGCGTTATTCCTCTGTAGCCGCTATGGCAACCGCAACTTTAGCGCCCTTTTTTACTTGGTGGTTAGACGAACGTTTTATTCTTCCTGTTGCGATGTTATCAACCCTTATTTTAATCCGCCACAAAGACAATATTGGCCGTTTGCGTCATGGCGAAGAAAGTAAAGTCACACGAAAAAAATCCATAAAAAAACCCAATACCAAATAGTATTAGGTTTTCTTGGTGGCTTGAAAGTAAGTCATCACTTAAAGCAATCATGCCAACTCAAACACGCTAACTCATCAATTAATCTACTGCGGGCAGCGTATCCAAGGGCCATCTAGGCTGCCCCTTAACTTCTAGCCCCTCAATATGTCCTGCACGTAAACGTTGTAAACCAGCATAAGCAATCATGGCACCATTGTCGGTACAAAACTCTCCGCGAGGATAATACACTTGACCACCTAACTTGGTCATCATCTCAGCCAAAGACTCACGTAAACGGGTATTAGCGCTTACACCACCGGCAATCACCAAACGTGTGTAACCAGTTTGCTTTAAGGCTCGTTTGCATTTTATCGCAAGAGTATCAACAACAGCTTCTTCAAATGCACGGGCAATATTGGCACGAGTCTGATCATCATTGGGTTCTGCAGCGATAGTATTTGCTGTAAATGTTTTCAATCCTGAAAAACTAAAGTCTAATCCTGGTCTATCAGTCATTGGCCGCGGAAATTTATATCCTGCAGGCACGCCTTTTTGAGCTAATTTGGCTAAACGAGGGCCACCAGGATAATCTAAGCCCATGAGCTTGGCGGTCTTATCAAAAGCTTCGCCAGCAGCATCATCAACAGATTCACCTAACACTTGATATCGTCCAATGCCTTCAACTTGCACTAACATTGAATGGCCGCCAGACACTAACAAGGCTAAAAAAGGAAATTCAGGCGCATTTTCTTCCAGCATGGGTGCCAATAAATGCCCTTCCATATGATGCACACCGATTGCCGGTTTATTCCATGCATACGCTAAAGAACGTCCCACACAAGCACCAACAAGCAATGCACCAATTAGCCCAGGGCCTTTGGTATACGCGACACCATCGATATCATTTAGGCTTGAATTAGCTTCTGATAAAGCCTGCTTAATCAATGGCACAATTTTGCGAACATGATCACGAGAGGCAAGCTCAGGCACAACACCACCATAATCGGCGTGCAATTTAACTTGGCTATATAGCACATGCGACAATAAGCCTAACTTATCGTCATATACTGCTACTCCAGTCTCGTCACAGGATGTCTCAATACCAATAACCCGCATAATCTCTCGTCTTCATTAAAAATAAGGCCGCCAATTCTACCCGTCTCAGCGAAAATACTCCAATGTTTAACGATTAAATACCTATCGATATAAGTAAGTAATCAATTCAAGAGCTTGAATCTGCCAAACACGAATTAAAGATAGATTCTAATCAGTTACTATGCATTTAAAATATACATATCAAGGAGTAATCGTAATACGGCCCTTGCGTTTTCTTGAATGAGACTGGCTCATTAGCACAGTAGTTTGTTACTTAAGCGATGAGGTATATAGCGGCTAGTTTTTTATTAAATTTAAAAAAATGAAACTGTGAGCTATTTCCCCGAAGAGAAAATCAATCAGGGGTTTACAAATGGTCGCCGCTCGGTGTAAAATTCCGCACCATTTTAAATAGCCTTTGGTTTGAGTGAAGTCACTAAAAATGTTTAGTCGATTTAATCATCCAACATAACTACACCTAAGGGGTGATGGCGTATGCCAATTATTAAAGTACGTGAAAACGAACCATTCGACGTAGCTCTTCGTCGTTTCAAGCGCTCTTGTGAAAAAGCTGGTATTTTAGCTGACGTGCGTGCTCGTGAATTTTACGAGAAGCCAACTACTGCCCGTAAGCGTGCAAAAGCAGCTGCAGTTAAGCGTCTAGCTAAGAAGCTTTCTCGCGAAAACGCACGTCGCGTACGTTTATATTAATCTCATTATGAACTTAACCGATCAGCTAAAAGACCAAATGAAAGATGCCATGCGCGCTAAAGATAAAGTGCGCTTAGGAACAATTCGTATGGCACTTTCTGCCATCAAACAGATTGAAGTGGATACCCGCGAAACTCTGACTGATGAACAGACAATAGCTGTATTAACCAAAATGGTTAAACAACGCCGTGATTCGATTGCTCAATATGAAGCAGCGAATCGTCCGGAGTTGGCAGCTGTAGAAGCAGATGAAATTCGAGTTATCGAAAATTTTCTGCCTACGCCGCTAACAGAAGATGAAGTAGCAGCGATTATCGATGCTACTATTATTGATGTTGGTGCTGCATCCATGGCGGATATGGGTAAAGTAATGGGAGCATTAAAAGCTAAAGTTCAAGGCCGTGCAGATATGAGTGCCATTGGTACAATGATCCGCGCTAAGTTGAAGTAATCAATTTTTAATGTTGAATAAGCCGTGCACTTGCACGGCTTGTTTGTTTACATCAGTTGATAAAGTAAATTCGAGAACAACAGCAATCAATGGCGATACCTCGTGATTTTATCAATGAGCTAATAGCTCGAATAGACATAGTCGATCTAATTGACCGTAAAGTGCCGTTGAAAAAAGCCGGTAAGAACCATTCGGCTTGTTGTCCTTTTCATAGCGAAAAATCACCCTCTTTTACAGTCAGCAGAGACAAACAGTTTTACCACTGTTTTGGTTGCGGTGCCCATGGCAATGCTATTGATTTTGTCATGGAATATGATCGCCTTGAATTTGTTGATGCCATTGAAGAACTTGCAGGTCAACTTGGTCTTGCCGTACCACGAGAGCAAGGCACTGGAAAAAGACCAGATCAAGGATTAAGTCGAGACTTATACGAACTGATGGAAGAAGCGAACCTCTTCTATCAAAGCCAACTTAGGCAGCATACAGACAAACAAAAAGTTGTCGATTATCTTGAGTTTCGCGGATTATCGAGTGACGTTGTTGAGCAGTTCGGTATTGGGTTTGCCCCCGATGGTTGGGATGGTTTACTGGGTCGTTACAGGCAAAATTTGCCCGCCCAAGATAAATTACTAACCGCAGGCATGTTGATTGCCAATGATAGCGGTAAACGGTACGACCGTTTTCGCGACAGATTAATGTTCCCAATACGCGACCGTCGTGGTCGTGTGGTTGGATTTGGTGGTAGAGTTTTGGGTGACGGCACCCCAAAGTACTTGAATTCTCCAGAAACGCCCATATTTCATAAGGGTAATGAACTTTATGGTTTATATGAGCTAAAACAAAAACACCGTGATCCACAACATGTGTTAATTGTTGAAGGGTATATGGATGTCGTCGCACTCGCCCAATTTGGGATTGATTATGCGGTTGCATCGCTAGGTACATCGACTACAGCTGAACAATTTCAGCTTTTAGTGCGTAGTGCAAAACAAGTGGTTTGTTGTTATGACGGTGACCGCGCAGGCCGCGAAGCAGCTTGGCGTGCACTAGAAACAGCGCTACCACTGTTAAAACCGGGTGACCAAGTCAAGTTTATGTTTCTGCCGCAAGGTGAAGACCCTGACACTATGGTCCGCAAAATTGGCAAAGAAGCATTCGAAGCCTTAATGCAAAAAGCCATGTTACTGCCCGAGTTTTTGTTTGACACATTAAGTGCTAACCACGGTACCGATAAAGGGGCATTAGCCAAGCAAGCAATTGCGCTAATCGAAAAGGTACAAGATACCGTCCTACAGAATTTACTGTTAGAAAATTTAGCACATAAATTAGGCATGAACAGTAGCGAAGATTTAAAGAAAAAATTAGGTTTTACTGTAAAACAGGCAAAACCATTAAATGCGAAAGGCTTACAAGGTCGTGGTACGCCATTAAGATTGGCCATTGCCCTGCTGGTCCAAAACCCAAGTTTAGGCTTTGGTTTGGCCAAACAGCCTGCACTAGATCGATTACAGATGACCGGCATAGAATTGCTCAATCATTTGTTAGATATAACTCGAGAGCAGACGTTAAACAGCGCACAACTACTTGAAATGCATAGAGAGCATAATCAAAAAAGCACTCTAATAAAGCTAGCCCAATGGGAACATCAAGTGGCGGATGAAAACGTATTGCCAGAGTTCAAGCAAACCCTGATTTGGTTAAACAACCAATATATTGAACAACGATATCAGGAATTAAGCCTAAAACAGGCTTTAACGAAAGTTGAAAAAATGCAGCTAACAAAGCTGATTTCTATAATGAAAGGCATAGCGAAGTAATACGCAATTTATTCGTGAAGAATGTGCGTACAAACATTGCCATGGACTAGCTAAGGTTAGCCCACACAGCTATAATTGACGATTTGCGCGCCACTTAGCACAGCTAACTGGCCTATCGTTTTATCAGTTACCCAAAATTGGATGATATCTATGGATCACACTCCGCAGTCGCAACTCAAACTGTTGCTCGCTAAAGGTAAAGAGCAAGGTTACTTAACCTATGCAGAAGTGAACGACCACTTACCTGCAGACATGGTCGATTCCGATCAGATTGAAGATATTATCCAGATGATAAATGACATGGGTATCCGCGTTTTTGAAGAAGCGCCAGATGCCGATGACATGATGATGTCGGAAGACAACACAGACGAAGATGCTGCAGAAGAAGCAGCGGCAGCTCTCGCAACCGTAGAAAGTGAGTTAGGCCGAACCACAGACCCTGTCCGCATGTATATGCGCGAAATGGGCACGGTAGAGCTACTTACTCGCGAAGGCGAAATTGTTATTGCTAAACGTATCGAAGAAGGTATCAACACTGTACAGAGTTCTGTCAGTGAATACCCTCAAGCGATCGCAATGATCTTAGAGCAATTCGATAAGTATGAAGCTGAAGAATTGCGCTTGTCTGATATTATCTCTGGATTTATCAATCCTGACGACGATGACGTCGCACCAACAGCCACCAACGTTGGTTCAGAATTAGCAGACTCTAAAAACGATGATGACGATGATGACGACGATGATGACGATGAGGAAGAGGAAGAAGGCAACAAAGGACCAGATCCTGAAGAAGCCAAAGAAAAATTCACTCAACTCAGAGAAGCCTACGAAAAAAGTTTAGGAATTATTGCCGAAAAAGGCCGTGATCACCCTGAAGCGATTGGCTCATTATTTGTTATTGGCGAATTATTCAAAGAATTCCGTTTAGTACCTAAACAGTTTGACCGTTTAGTGAAAAGCATGCGCAACATGATGGACCGCGTACGAATTCAAGAACGTCTAGTCATTAAGCTTTGTGTTGAACACGCTAAGATGCCAAAGAAAAACTTTATTAAAGCTTTCACTGGCAACGAAACAAACTTAGATTGGTTTAACAAAGAAAAAGAAAGCACTAAGCCTTACGCTGAAGGTTTGCGTATGATCACCGATGACGTAACGCGTTGTGTGACCAAACTTGGTGCTATTGAAGTTGAAACAGATTTAACCATCGCAGGCATTAAAGACATTAACCGTCGTATGTCTATCGGTGAAGCGAAAGCTCGTCGTGCGAAAAAAGAAATGGTTGAAGCTAACTTACGTTTGGTTATTTCTATTGCCAAAAAGTACACCAACCGTGGTTTACAGTTCTTGGATTTAATCCAAGAAGGTAACATTGGTTTGATGAAAGCAGTAGATAAGTTTGAATACCGCCGTGGTTACAAGTTCTCGACTTATGCAACGTGGTGGATCCGTCAGGCAATCACTCGTTCAATCGCCGACCAAGCACGTACGATCCGTATTCCAGTACACATGATCGAAACGATTAACAAGTTGAACCGTATTTCTCGTCAAATGCTTCAAGAAATGGGCCGTGAGCCGTCTCCTGAAGAATTAGCAGAACGTATGATGATGCCTGAAGATAAAATTCGTAAGGTACTGAAAATCGCTAAAGAGCCAATCTCAATGGAAACCCCAATCGGTGACGATGAAGATTCGCATTTAGGTGATTTTATCGAGGATACTACCCTCGAGCTACCACTTGATTCAGCAACTAGCGAAAGTCTAAAGAACGCCACACACGAAGTCTTAGCTGGCTTAACAGCCCGCGAAGCAAAAGTACTGCGTATGCGTTTTGGTATCGACATGAATACTGACCACACGTTAGAAGAAGTGGGTAAGCAATTTGATGTAACACGTGAACGTATTCGTCAAATTGAAGCCAAAGCGTTACGTAAATTACGTCACCCTTCTCGTTCAGAAATCTTAAAGTCGTTCTTAGACGAGTAAGCTCACTGAAAAAATAGTATAAAAACCTGCTTCGGCAGGTTTTTTTATGTCCAAAAACCCAATAATTGCTTAACAGATAACCAATTGAAACAAGATAAGTAAATACAATTAAAAACACGGGTGACAAGTGCCAACAAACTTCGTATACTTTCCCCGCTTTCGATAGTGACGACTATCTTAAGTCGGCCCCTTAGCTCAGTTGGTTAGAGCATACGACTCATAATCGTCAGGTCCCCAGTTCGAGTCTGGGAGGGGCCACCAATTCAACGAATCAAGACGCTCTTTAGCGTCTTTTTTTGTGCCTAAAATTCACAAGATCCATACATATCAGATAAACAACTGTAGATTAATACCTACTACAGCATTTTAGTTTTTAACATTTACTCATTCCATATTGATATCATCAAGAATCAACATCTACTTTCTGCTCGGCTTTATATTGACGTAAATATTTCTAACAGCTTAAAACTCACCCAACAAATGTTTAATAAATGTAAATAAAAGGCTATCCTTGACGTACAACACTTTCAGAAACTGTTTATGCAAATTCATTCTACCCGCTCTAAATTAATGCTTTTGTTAGTCACCATCGGGTATTTACTTTTTTCGTTTGTGATTATTGAATATTTACACAGTAACTATTTACGCAATGCTGAAGCAGACAACTATCAACATCTATCCGGTAGATTATCTTTACTGCGCGCCAAAATTGAAGCTTTGGTAAATTCAGAAGTATTTTTATCTGACAGTTTATCGACCTTAATTACTTTCGCCCCCGAAAGTACTTTAGCCCAATGGGAGCAGGTCGCGATGCAGCTTAAAAATAAAGGACCACACATACTGAATATAGGTGTTGCACCTAATGATGTCCTGTCCTTTATTTATCCGTTAGAAGGCAATGAGCGCGCCATGGGACTGGATTTTAGAGACAATCCAGCACAATGGGATAGTGTGCAACAAGCGCGAGTAATGCAAAAAATATTTATCCAAGGTCCGTTTAAACTGATTCAAGGCAACAAAGCCATAATTGGTCGTATGCCCATTTTTTCTGATCCACCTTTTAATCATCAATATTGGGGCCATTGTAGCGTGGTTATTAATATTGAATCGCTACTACTCGATGCCGGTATAAAAGACATAGACAGTAATCTTGAACTGGCTATCAGAGGTGTTGATGGCAAAGGCACCCATGGCGACATTTTCTATGGTAAAGATATCGTTTTCGATAAGCCATTAATGACTGAAGAAGTGCATATTTTAAATGGCAGTTGGATCATTGGATTAAAGCAAGCGAAGCAAAACTCAACGAGTGAAATAACGTCTTGGACAAAGCATAATATGATCCGCTTGATTGGCTTTGCAGTCTCCATTTCATTTTTACTGAGTTTTATTGCTATTTTACAAGCTTATCGATTAGCGAATCGAGCGTCTTTGCATGACGCATTAACCCATTTACCCAATCGCCGTTTTGCCATGAGTATTTTAGAGCAGTTGCAGCAAGGTTCATTTAGTATCATTAGTATCGATCTTAATCGATTTAAAATTATTAATGACACATATGGCCACGCTGTTGGTGATGCACTTTTAATTGAAGTGGCCAAACGCATACTCAGCACTTTACGTAGTTCCGATACAATTGCACGCTTAGGTGGCGATGAGTTTTTAATTATTTTGCCGAGAGTCACTGAGCGCGATAGTATCAATAGGGTCATCAATAAGCTCGAAAAACACGTGTGTGAATTACCGTTTCGATACCAAGATACTACATTAGATGTTTGCATGAGTATGGGGGTTGCCCGCTACCCCCAAGATGCTAGTACACTATCTGACTTACTCCATTTTGCAGATGAAGCGATGTACCTGAACAAACAGCAAAAACGAGAAGAATAATGTTCATACCTTATCTGTTAACTGGTTGCTCATGGTTTTCTTGTCAATTGATAAAGTTTAGCCTACTGACCTTTACACTCACGATGAGCACATTGATATACAGTGCCGAGCAGCCACAAATAGTCACTTATGTGGAGGGCACTAAAGTCGTCACTGATCCATATAATAATTACTTTATTGAATTATTATTATTAGCACTAGATCAGTCTGTTGATAAATTTGGTCCATATCAGCTACAACCTATTGAAATCGATATTTCACAGAAACGACAAGTACGTGAGATACAAAAAGGCAGAATAGATGTGTTTTGGACCATGACATCTTATAGTCGTGAAGCCAGTTTATTACCTGTCAAATTCCCCCTGGCAAAAGGCATGTACGGTCTGCGTTTACTCGCAATCAATGCCAACGATACCGATTTATTTAGCGATATAGCTGGCTTACCAAGTGTAAAAGCAATGAAAGCTTTAGCTGCGATACCGGCATTATCGGGCAGAGATTGGCCCGACACGCCAATATTGAGGTTAAACAGATTTACAGTTGTAAGTGATGTCGCCGAAAATAAAATGTATCCCTATTTGTCTCAAAAGACAGGCTATTATTTTCCTCGCGGAATAGTCGAGCTATTTTCTGAGCTACAAAGTCGTGAAGAAAAGACGTTAATTAATGAACCTAGACTAGCGCTGATGTACCCTGCCGTTATATATTTTTTTGTTTCTAAACAAAATCCTCAACTGGCAGAACGATTGGAGTATGGTCTCAATAAAGCTAAAAATGATGGCTCATTTGACCGCTTGTTTTATGGCCATCCTAGGCATGATATGGCATTTAAACGAGCAAACTTAAGTCAGCGAATTTTTTTCAAACTCAAAAACCCATTATTCCCAAAGTCAGCCACAGCTGAGAGTATCACCTTAATGCAAGAGCAAATGATTAAACGTCTTAGTGAGAAATAAAGTAAGCGTCTGGGCAACTACACCTACTTTTTAAAATTCCATGGTAACAGGCTGTCGATATCCGGTGCTGGTTGGCACAGTTCATTAAGGCAAGCCATGATGTAATCAAATGGGATTAAACCATTTACCTTTGCGGTTTCGACAATGCTGTAAAGTGTGGCGCTGGCATGTGCACCGTTAGCCGTTTGACTAAATAACCAATTCTTTCGGCCTATCACAAACGGTTTTACCGCCCGCTCTGCACTCACATCCCGCGTCTACAGGTATGTTGTCACCTGAGCAGAGTCAAAACAGAGCTCTATTTTAGGCAGGTTCTAGGTAGAGTATTGCGTAAAAATAGAAGCAAAAACCAAGAAGCCTCTTTGCCGCACCGAAGCTTGTCGAGTTTGCAAACCGCATAGCTGAAGAGATACCTGACATTCCAGTGATATTTAGGCAATCTATAGAAGCTGACGTTACACAAGACCTTGTTAAGCTCCTTTCTTTGCTATCGAAAGACATTCCACTAACTACAATAAGTGAACTTAAATTAGGAAGCACCTACTTCGATGAGCAAATTCCATCACATCTGACAGAGTTGGTATCGATAGAACGCTCATGCCCTACGGCAACACTGTCATTTGAGTTACTCGGTGGTTTCAGGGAAAAGTAGTTTCAACTTTTAGTTCCCCGTTTTGAATTCACGTATCAAAGTATGGTGATACCCTTTAATCTAATTCTTTGTCCTAAGTTTTATCAAAGATATAAAACTGTGAAGTGACTGAATCGCCACTGATTTCCTAGACACCTTTTAGTTAGATATGGACTGCCCCGAGTCTTATGGACAAATTTCACCTAAGCTTTTTGCATAGAAGATATGTTTATGAGTGGACAACGATATACCCCAGAATTTAAAGAAGAAGCCGTTAAGCAAGTTACTGTTGCCGGTCATTCCGTTGCTGACGTTGCTCAGCGTTTAGGGACTACCACTCATAGTCTTTATGCTTGGATTAAACGCTACGGCCCCGACAAGGTGAATGAGTTGAAGAAGCTCCCACGCAAGAACAAGCTGGCCATCCGTTACGAATACCTGAAGGCCAGTATCCAAGCCAAGGTTGAACATCCATTTAGGATAGTTAAATGTCAGTTTGGTTTCGTCAAAGTCAGGTACAAGGAACTGGCTAAAAACGACAGTCAGCTGGTGATGTTATTCAACTTGGCGAACCTAGTGGGAGTCGACCAATTAATAAGCGCACAGGCGAGATCTACCTAAAATGGGGAAATTGACCTAAAAAAGTTCCAAAAATCAGCCTCATAGAGACGATTTTAGCTGAAAATAGGAAAATAGAGCCACAGGACGTCGATAATGATGGCCTTGGGGCTCATGTAAGGAGAATCTGACTACTTAATCGCAGCTTCCCTAGTTCTAATGACCTCAATAGCCTTTTCCACTAACTCATCCCTACCTTCTTTCACTCCTTCTATGGTTTGCTTCACCTCTAAATCAGGAATAATACCTACTCTTTGAGTTTCTCCACCGTCAGGATAATAAACTCCAAGACCGGAAAAAGTCGTCCTTAATAGACCCGGCAGAGCAAAGCTCACAATGTTGCCATCTGCACCTGACGTTTTACTCCCTATTATCGCAGTGTCTCCACCCGCCCTAAATGCCATCGCAGTAAACTCAGCTTGACTTTGCGTGTTTTCATTCACTAAGACAACTTGACGTGGTTTAATTGATACGACTAACCCAGTTAAGACATAATTGATTTAACTGGAGATTGAAATGACTAAACGTAAAACCTATTCAAAAGAGTTTAAGCTTGATGCCATTGCGCTGGTAAGA
>NZ_JACJEU010000109.1:0-246 GCF_014164215.1 Shewanella sp. SG44-2 | reverse complement strand
GCTTCATCTTGAAACCAAACATCAATGCGATCTAACGCCACATGACCAGGGGTGTTAAGGATCGTTGACAGCTGGAAGTTTTTTAAAAGCGTCCTGAATATCTTGAGATTGTTTTGGGTGACGAGAACGGGTCGTTATCCATGACAATCCTAATTGATGCAGTAATCTGTAGATATTTGCCTGTTTAAAGGTCACCCCAAATTCAGACTGAATAAAAAGACTGACATCTCTTGCCATCAATCTTCC
>NZ_JACJEU010000108.1:0-249 GCF_014164215.1 Shewanella sp. SG44-2 | reverse complement strand
TAACGCATACGTTTACGTGCGCGTTTCTCAGATTTAACTAATGCTGCAAGATTGAGATTATTCATCGATACTGAAGTAAGGAAATGACGAGCAATTAGATCACATATTTAATGTAAATGGTATTATACCATTTACATTAATTAATTGGTCAATTTTGTCCAACGTCTAGAACATAGTTGAATCACCCTTTCCGGCTCTGCAATAAATCGATTCCATGCAATGGAACACTGCTCAACAATATCGTCATAT
>NZ_JACJEU010000107.1:0-249 GCF_014164215.1 Shewanella sp. SG44-2 | reverse complement strand
GAGGTTTGCAGCATCTATTTTAAATTCTGTTGAGTAAGTTGGTTGAGTTTTCATTACTTTTTTACACCGTTTTATCTTAAGGGAAGTTTACCTCAATCGGTGTACAGATTCATTAAGCCACAATATATGCAACCGGCCTTCAACCGCGATCTATTTCAACAACTGCTCGAACCTGAAAATCTACACCGAGCTTGGCGTCAAGTTAAAGCCAATAAAGGCGCGGCGGGCATCGATGGCATGACCATCGAA
>NZ_JACJEU010000106.1:0-249 GCF_014164215.1 Shewanella sp. SG44-2 | reverse complement strand
ATATGACGATATTGTTGAGCAGTGTTCCATTGCATGGAATCGATTTATTGCAGAGCCGGAAAGGGTGATTCAACTATGTTCTAGACGGTGGACAAAATTGACCAATTATTTAATGTAAATGGTATTATACCATTTACATTAAATATGTGATCTAATTGCTCGTCATTTCCTTACTTCAGTATCGATGAATAATCTCAATCTTGCAGCATTAGTTAAATCTGAGAAACGCGCACGTAAACGTATGCGTTA
>NZ_JACJEU010000105.1:0-250 GCF_014164215.1 Shewanella sp. SG44-2 | reverse complement strand
CCAACGCCCATCGTAATGGTTGGGATATGGTGAAGGCCTGAACATTTAGAAGAAGGAGGAGTCTTGTCAAACTTGTCGATACCCACTACGTCGCCAGACGATTACTATCGGCAGCGTATTGATATTGATGTGGTCAACTAAATCTGTACACCAACAGGAGTTGCGTCTTTACGCTGCCATTTCGGCTGCTGTTGGCGCCATATAATTGTTATAACTATGACCCCGTTTTATATTGTAGTGCTTCAATATA
>NZ_JACJEU010000104.1:0-254 GCF_014164215.1 Shewanella sp. SG44-2 | reverse complement strand
ACCGTGACGCTAGCGACTGGCACCCAAGTTGGCGACACCTTGATTGTCACTGACGGCAACGGCAACACCCTATTTAACGGCCCTGTCACTCAAGACATGCTCGACAACGGCTTTGACGTTGAAGTCCCTGTCACTGCAGGCGCGACCGATGTTGATGTCACCGCGCAAGTGATTGATATCGCCGGTAACCCATCTGCAACCGCCACCGACAACCAGCCAGTGGACAATGTGGCAGCACCTGCACCCACCGTTGA
>NZ_JACJEU010000103.1:0-254 GCF_014164215.1 Shewanella sp. SG44-2 | reverse complement strand
CAACCCAGATGGGTTTTACTGATACGACTTAGTATTAGAATGAGGCGCTTAAACAGTGGTCATAAAATGCTCCATGCGTTTATGACATCAAGTACATCCGTGTACTTGTTGAACTCAAGACTCTTAATAAGAGTAAAAACAATCAGCTTTCCAAATTATTATTTAATGCCTAATGAAGAATTAGTGCGTTAGATAAACAAATTTGTCTGGAAACCATAGAGCTGTGGCACCACCTGATCCCATTCCGAACTCAG
>NZ_JACJEU010000102.1:0-257 GCF_014164215.1 Shewanella sp. SG44-2 | reverse complement strand
GGGCCATTAAATAGGGTGTTGCCGTTGCCATCAGTGACAATCAAGGTGTCGCCAACTTCAGTGCCAGTCGCTAGCGTCACGGTGGCAGTCACAGTGCCGTCGCTGCCGATCTCATCGCTGTTGAAGATACCATCGCTGCCCATGCCGCTGAATTCAACGGTGGGTGCAGGTGCGGCGACATTGTCCACAGGCTGGTTGTCGGTAGCAGTCGCAGATGGGTTACCGGCGATATCAATCACTTGCGCGGTGACATCAAC
>NZ_JACJEU010000101.1:0-260 GCF_014164215.1 Shewanella sp. SG44-2 | reverse complement strand
TAGGAAGTGGACTCGCCTTAGTTTTTTAGAATATTCAAGACACTTAAACAGTGTTTTGAGAACTCAAGTGTTAATGCTTTCGCATTAACGTTTTTCGCACTAACGTAATCACACAAACGACAACGGATCATCATTTATGCGCCTTTAGTTAGTACTATCAGCTTTCCAAATTGTTAAAGAACAACACTTAACCGGCAAGCGGTGTGTTTCACTCTACTTCCGAAGAAGTTAACAAGTAATCTGTGTGAACACTCACATGC
>NZ_JACJEU010000100.1:0-263 GCF_014164215.1 Shewanella sp. SG44-2 | reverse complement strand
TCTACAGTCGGTGCAGGTGCCATAGTGGCATCAACAGGTTGTGTATCAGTGGCGGTCGCAGATGGGTTACCGGCGATATCAATCACTTGCGCTGTGACATCAACATCGGTCGCGCCTGCAGTGACTGGGACTTCAACATCAAAGCCGTTGTCGAGCATGTCCTGAGTCACAGGGCCGTTAAATAGGGTGTTGCCGTTGCCATCAGTGACAATCAAGGTGTCGCCAACTTGGGTGCCAGTCGCTAGCGTCACGGTGGCGGTCAC